>NZ_JBKJPP010000134.1:0-48788 GCF_046595215.1 Lapillicoccus sp.
AGCAGACCATCGACTACCTCCGCCTGACGGGTCGCCCGGAGGAGCAGCTCGCGCTCGTCGAGTCCTACGCCAAGGAGCAGGGCCTCTGGCACGACCCGAGCGCCGAGCCGCGCTACTCCGAGAAGCTCGAGCTCGACGTCTCCACCGTCGTGCCCAGCCTCGCCGGCCCCAAGCGGCCCCAGGACCGCGTGGAGGTCTCCAACGCGCAGGCCAGCTTCCAGACGGCCCTTGGCGACTACACGGACAACAAGGACGCCAAGGCGACCGTCAACCTCGACGGCCAGGAGTTCGAGATCGGCCACGGCGCCGTCACGATCGCGGCGATCACGTCCTGCACCAACACCTCCAACCCCAGCGTGATGATCGCTGCGGCCCTGCTCGCCAAGAAGGCCGTCGAAAAGGGTCTCTCGCGCAAGCCGTGGGTCAAGACCACGCTCGCTCCGGGCTCCAAGGTGGTCAGTGACTACTACGAGAAGTCCGGCCTCACGCCGTACCTCGACAAGCTCGGCTTCAACCTCGTCGGCTATGGCTGCACGACCTGCATCGGCAACTCCGGCCCCCTCATCCCCGAGGTGTCGGCGGCGGTCAACGAGGCCGACCTGGCCGTGACCAGCGTGCTGTCGGGCAACCGCAACTTCGAGGGTCGGATCAACCCCGACATCAAGATGAACTATCTCGCGTCGCCGCCGCTCGTGGTGGCCTACGCGCTGGCCGGCTCGATGGACCTCGACCTGTTCGGCGACGCGCTCGGTCAGGACCAGGACGGCAACGACGTCTTCCTCAAGGACATCTGGCCCAGCCCCACCGAGGTCGAGGAGACGATCGCGATGGCGATCAACTCCGAGATGTTCGACGAGTCCTACAAGGACGTCTTCGCGGGAGACGAGCGCTGGCAGTCGCTGCAGACGCCCGAGGGCAACACCTTCGAGTGGGACGAGAGCTCCACCTACGTCCGGCGTCCTCCGTACTTCGACGGCATGCCCCACGAGCCGTCCCCGGTCGAGGACATCACCGGCGCCCGCGTGCTGCTCAAGCTGGGTGACTCGGTCACGACCGACCACATCAGCCCCGCCGGCGCGATCAAGAAGGACAGCCCGGCCGGTCGCTACCTCGCCGAGCACGGTGTCGAGTCGCGTGACTTCAACTCCTACGGCTCGCGCCGTGGCAACCACGAGGTCATGATCCGCGGGACCTTCGCCAACATCCGGCTGCGCAACCAGCTGGCCGAGGGCACCGAGGGTGGCGTCACCCGCGACTTCACCGCCGGCGGCGAGGTCACCTCCATCTACGCGGCCAGCCGTCACTACCTCGACGCCGGCATCCCCCTCGTCGTCCTCGCGGGCAAGGAGTACGGCTCCGGGTCCTCCCGCGACTGGGCCGCCAAGGGCACCGCACTGCTGGGCGTCAAGGCCGTCATCGCCGAGAGCTACGAGCGGATCCACCGCTCGAACCTGATCGGCATGGGCGTCCTGCCGCTGCAGTACCCCGCGGGCCAGCACGCCGACTCCCTCGGCCTCGACGGCACCGAGACCATCTCGATCAGCGGGATCACGGCGCTCAACGAGGGGATGACGCCCAAGACGGTCAAGGTCGTCGCGACCAAGGAGGGCGGGGAGCCCGTCGAGTTCGATGCGGTGCTGCGCATCGACACCCCCGGGGAGGCGGACTACTACCGCAACGACGGGATCCTGCAATACGTCCTGCGCTCCCTCGTGACGAGCTGACCCGCGCACCGCACGCCCGCCACGACGGCCCGCCACCCCCACCGGGGAGGCGGGCCGCTGTCGTCCCCGCAATGATCGTCCGGAGGGAGAGCGGCAAAAGGGCATTTCGGGCTGCGGAGACGGCACTGAGGTTCTAGGATAAGCCCCGGTATCACGTGATTTGTAGGCAAACCGAAGGGTGAACCCGATGGCTGATCGTGGTGGTGTGCCCAGACCGCAGACAACCGGCCTCAGCCGCCGCGCGGTGCTCGGCTCGGGTCTGGCCGCCGCATCGGCGCTCGGGGTGGCGGGATCGCTGGCGAGCGCTCCGGCGGCGTATGCCGGTCCGTCCGGGCACGAACGGCGCAGAGGCCCGGGTGGCCGGCCGGGCCCGGCCGGGCCGGGCGAACACCACACGCAGTTCACCCGCTTCTCCGACGACGCTCTGCGGCGCGGGTCCATGCAGGGGGCCGTGCTGCGGGACGAGGGCGTGCGGATCTCGCGCCCGACGAGCACGCGGGACCACGTCGACCCGTTCGGCAGCGGTGTGGCGATCAGCTACGACGAGGCGTCGTGGACGTCACCCGTGGTCCGCACGCCGTTCGACCTCACCGAGCTCATCGCGTCGTGGAACGTCGAGACCCCCGACCAGACCTGGGTCGAGGTGCTCGTCCGGGGCACGGACGAGGCGGGCACCCGCTCGGGGTGGTACGTCCTCGGTCGCTGGTGCGCCGAGGACCCGGCCGACGGGGGGGCGATCCACCGCACGTCGGTCGACGGCCAGAAGAGTGATCTCGCCAACGTCTGGACCGACACGCTCCACCTCTACGACCCGCACCGCCTCCACGACTACCAGCTCCAGGTCAACCTCCTGCGGCCGCGGGGCAGCCGCCAGACGCCGGTGCTGCGGATGATCGGCGCCGTGGCGTCCAGACTGCCGGACGAGACCACGGTGGCGGTCAGCCCGCTCGGCCGCGCCGCCGGGCGCACGCTCGACGTGCCCACCTTGTCGCAGGAGGTCCACGTCGGCCACTACCCGCAGTGGGACAACGGCGGCGAGGCGTGGTGCTCGGCGACGTCGACGGCCATGGTGCTGAGGTACTGGGGCGCCGGACCCGGACCGGCCGACCTCGCGTGGGTCACCCCCCCGGTGGACGCCGAGGTCGACTTCGCAGCCCGCAGCATCTTCGACTACACCTATGACGGCGCCGGCAACTGGCCGTTCAACACGGCGTATGCCGGGCGCTACGGTCTCGAGGCCTTCGTCACCCGGCTGCGCAGCCTGACCGAGGCGGAGGAGCTCGTGCGCGCGGGGATCCCCGTGATCATCTCGGTCTCGTTCGCCAAGGGCGAGCTCGACGGGGCGGGCTACGGCACCAGCGGTCACCTCATGGTGGTCGTCGGGTTCACCACGAGCGGGGACGTCGTCGTCAACGACCCGGCGTCACACCTGATCAAGGACAACGGCCAGGTGCGCACGACCTACCGTCGCGACCAGCTCGAGAACGCGTGGGTGCCGCACTCCGGCGGCACGGCATACGTCGTCCATCCCTTGCGGGTGTCGCTGCCGCGGCCGCTCGTGCCCTCCGAACCGAACTGGTGAGTCATGGCTGATCGTGGAGAGCTGCGGCCGATGCCGACAGCAGGGGTGAGCCGCCGCGCGGTGCTGGGGTCAGGCCTCGGCGCCGCAGCCGTGCTCGGGGTGGGCAGCGCGGTCGCGACGGCTCCGGCCGCGTCCGCCGCACCGCCGGCACGGCGGATCGCCTTCCGCTGCTGGGCCGGACCGGACTTCGAGCAGGGCTCGCACTCCGGGACCCGGGCGACGGCGGCCGGGCTCGTCCTCGCCGGCTCGGTCGGGCAACGGGTCTACACCGATCCGTTCCCGGGCGGCGTGACCCGGACCTACGACACGGCCACCTGGACCTCGCCCGCAGTCTCCCCGGGCTTCGGCCTCACCCAGGCCATCGCCTCGTGGGACGCCGACACCCCGGACGGCACCTGGGTCGAGGTGTCGATCGGGGGCACGACCTCGGGCGGTTTCTCGGGCTGGTTCGTCGTCGGTCGCTGGTGCAGCAACGACCCCGCCCAGGGCGGCGCGATCCACCGCTGCTCCGTCGACGGTCAGGTCAACGCCCTCGCGAGGATGGACACCGACACGCTCAGCCTCCTCGGCGGGCTGAGCCTGACGTCCTGGTCGGTGCGCGTCACGCTCCTGCGTCCGATCGGTGCGACGACGTCCCCGACGGTGCGGCTCGTCGGTGCGGTCGCCTCTGCGCTGCCGGCCGGGACGACCGTGCCGGTCAGCGCGCCGGGGGTCGCCCGGGGCGTGACGCTGAACGTGCCGGCACTCTCGCAGGAGGTCCACCGGGGCCACTACCCGGAGTGGAACAACGGCGGTGAGGCGTGGTGCTCGGCGACCTCGTCGGCGATGGTCCTCGGCTACTGGGGCACCGGGCCCAACGGGGCCGACGTCAGCTGGGTGACGCCCTGGGTCGACAGCCAGGTGGACTACGCCGCCCGCAACGTCTTCGACTACACCTACAGCGGCTGTGGCAACTGGCCCTTCAACACCGCCTACGTCGCCCGGTTCGGGCTGCGGGCGTTCGTGACGCGGCTCCGGTCGCTCGCCGAGGCGGAGGTCTTCATTAAGGCCGGCATCCCGGTCATCGTCTCGGTCTCCTTCTCGCGCACCGAGCTGACCGGCGCGGGCTACGGCACGGCCGGTCACCTGATGGTCATCGTCGGGTTCACCGCGAACGGCGACGTCATCGTCAACGACCCGGCGAGCCACCTCATCGCCAGCAACGCCCAGGTGCGCACGGTCTACCAGCGGGCCCAGTTCGAGAACGTGTGGATCCCGCGGTCGGGGGGCACGGCATACGTCATCTACCCCCCGGACGTGAAGCTGCCGCAGCCCCCGCGCGAGCCGAACTGGCCCGTCAGCTCTGGCGTCATCGTGCCGATCCGTCCGGTGCGGCGGCGCTGAGGCCCACCGGTCCCGGGGCGCTCCGTGCGGTTGAGAGACTGTGGGGGTGAGCTCCGCAGTCCCGCCCGGTTGGCCGAGGCCCGTCCCCCCCGCGCACACGCCCGGGTGGGAGGACAAGGCCGTCCTCTGGCTGCTCGACCACTGCCCACCGGACTATCGCGCGTATGCCGGGTGGCGCAAGAACCCGGTCGCCCTCGCGTGGCTCGCCGACCGGCACATCGACGGACAGGTGTCGGCGATGCGGCAGGCCTATCGCGAGGCGCGGGTCGAGCTCGGCGATCGCGTCACGACCGAAGCGCTGGCGGAGATCATGGCCAACCTCGAGGTGGAGGGGTTGAGGTTGGTGGCGGCCAAGCGCAGCGCAGCCCTGGTGCTCGAGGCGATGCAGGGCAAGCGGTTCATCCCGCGCCTGTGAAGGACGCCGTCCGTCAGCGGGGCTGTCGACGCTGGCGAGCCCACGCCGTCCACCCGGCAACGAGGGCCGCGACCGTGGCCAGGGCCCACGCCACGCTGCGGCCGGGGACATTGGACGAGGCGGTCCGGACGGCGACCAGCACCCCACTTCCCGTCGGCCGCACCCGGATCCGGCCACGCGGGGAGAGCCTGACCCGGCCCAGGTCCCGACCCTGCGAGGTGAGACGCAGCTGGGCTCCTGCCAAGAGATCGCGGGGGACGGCGACGGGCAGATCACGGGTCAGACCTCGACCGGGCATGCACCGCAGCATCGTCGACAGGTGGTCGACGTCGAGGACGAGGCCCTCGTGCTCGCTGCTCAGGTGGGCCGTCGTCGACCCCTCGTCGTCGCTGACCTCGAAGCGCAGGTCGGCGACGACGGTGAGGGGCCGCCCCGGGCTGGAGTCAGGCACCGTGGCCGTTGGCGGCGCCGCGGTTGTCCTTGTCGGAGGTGGTGATCCGCAGGGTGCCGTTCAGCTTCCAGGTCGCCCGGTCGCTGTCCGGACCGGTCGTGCGCGGGACCTCGATGGACATGTCGACGAACGTATAGTCGATGGTGGCCTCCTTGCCCGTCAGGTAGGACCACATGTCGCGGCCGAAGTCGGCAAATGAGGTGGTGTCATTCGAGGTCGTGGTGCTCATGGGTGCTCCTGGTGAGGTCGCGTGGACGTGCGTGCGTGCCATTGTGCAACAGGTCCCACCCAGACTCGCGACGAGTGTGGCATGGGTCCCACCGTCGGAGATCAGGGCCCGACACGATCAATAATCTGCCCGGCGACTCAGCCGCACCGGCTCGGGGGATCACCCCTTGACGCCGCCCTCGTTCGCTCCGCTGACGAAGTGGCGCTGGAAGACGAAGAAGAGGATGGCGACCGGGATCGTCGTCAACAGTGCGGCGCCCATCTTCAGCGGGAACTGGGTGCCGGAGCCGAGCGAGCCACTGGCCAGGCCGGCCAGTCCGGTGATCAGCGTCTTGTGCTCGGGGCTCTGGGTCACGACCAGGAAGTGGCTGAACTCGTTCCACGAGCCCTGGAAGGACAGGATCGTCAGGGTGATCAGCGCGGGCCGGGCCATCGGGAGCACGACGGACCAGAAGGTGCGGAACACCCCCGCGCCGTCCATCCGCGCGGCCTCCTCGATCGAGATCGGGACCGAGTCGAAGAACTGCTTCATGATGAAGACGCCCGCGGCGTCGACGAGCAGCGGCAGGATCATCGCGGCATACGTGTCGTAGAGGCCGAGGTAGGTGACGATGAGGAACTTCGGCACAGCAGCGCGACGCCGGGGACGCTCATCACAGCCAGGACCGCGGCGAAGAGGAACCCCCCGGCCGCGAAAGTGCAGCCGGGACAGGGCATAGCCGGCAAGGCTGTCGAGGAACACCCGCGCCGCTGTGACGATGACCGTGACCAGGACCGAGTTGCCGAGCCACGTCATGATCGGGATCGAGCTGTCGGGGGTCAGCCCGAACATCCGCTTCCAGGCCGAGAGGTCGAACGGGTTGGGGATGATCGAGAGCGGGGTGGCGCTGGCCTGTGGGTCGCTCTTGAACGACGTCGCGATCTGGATGAGGAAGGGGTAGAGGTAGATGACCGAGAAGAGGACCAGCACGGCATACCCGGCGAGCTTCTTGCGGCCGGCGTTGCGCACGTGCCGCAGGTCCTCGTCGTGGACCGTCTGGGCCGAGTCCTTCGTGGGTGTGCGGGTGCTCGTGCTCATCGCCGTGATCCTGTCGTGGTTTCTGCGAGGGGGGCGGCGCCCGACCCGCCGGCGCCCGACGCGCCGGCGTCCGCCAGGACGGCGCTGCGCCGACGCCATCGGCTCGGCTTCTTGTCCTCACGCATGACCCGCCGCTGGAACCAGGTCAGCACGACGATGATGAGGAAGACGATGAAGGCCATGGCGGCTCCGGAGCCGTACTTGATCGACGTGAAGCTCTGGTTGTAGGACAGGAACGCGGGGGTCATCGTCGTCCCGTCCGGGTTGCCCTTGCCCATGACGTAGATCTGGTCGAAGACCTGCCAGGTGCCAATCAGCCCGAGGGTGACGACGAGGAAGATCGCCGGGCGCAGGATCGGGATCGTCACGAGGCGCAGCTTCTGCCACGCCGAGACGCCATCGAGCGCCGCCGCCTCGTCGACCTCGACCGGCATGTCCTGCAGGGCCGCGAGGAACATCAGCATGAAGGTGCCCGTCGTCGTCCAGATCGCGAGGATGATGATGACGCACATCGCGACCGACGGCCCGGAGAGCCAGTCCCAGAGGCTGCGGCCGAAGATCTGACCCTGGGCCCACGACGGGTTGTCCGCGCCGAAGAGTCCGAGGAACAGGTGCAGCAGCCCGCGCGAGTCACCGAACCACTGGGGCCCGGTGATACCGAAGATCTTGAGGAAGCCGTTGACGGCGCCGGAGTTGGAGAAGAGGAAGAGGAAGACCGTCGAGATCGCGATCGAGCTCGTCACGGACGGGAAGTAGAAGGCGGTCCGGAAGAAGCTCTTGCCTTTGAGCAGCTTGTTGTTCACGACGAGGGCCAGCAGCAGCGACGTCATCGTCTGCAGCGGCACGACGAGCAGCACGTAGAAGAACGTGTTGCCGATCGACTGCATGAAGGTCTGCCGGGTCAGCCCCTCCTTGAGGAACAGGTCCGTGTAGTTGGAGGCGCCGACGAAGGTCGCGTTGGGCCCACCGCCGAAGGGGTCGACGTTTCCCGTCCAGTTCGTCACGCTGACCCACAGGGCCATGACGACGGGGACGAAGAGGAACACCCCGAGGATGATGATCATCGGGGCGGTGAAGATCCACCCGGCGACACCCTCTCGCCCGTGGATCCCGCCCTTGGTGCGGGTCATGGCTCTCTCTTCCGCCAACGGCATACGGACTCGACCTCTGCGCAGTCCGTATGCCGTTCGCTCGCGGTGGGGGGTGGGTCCGTCAGCCCTTGAGGGCCGCGTCGCCGTTCTTCTGGAGGTCGGCGAGCATCGCCTTGGGGTCTCCGCTCTTGCTGAGGGTGGCCATCTTGGAGTTGAAGGCCTTCATCACCGGGTCCATCCCCGGGGCGTTGACCGCGCCCTGCCCGTAGTCGGCGCCGAGGGCGAACGGGGCGTCAGCGGGGTACTGCTTCTTGAACTCGGCGATCCCCGCCTCGGTCGACGGCATCGGGCCGAAGGCCTTGGCGAAGGCGAGCTGCTGCTCGGTGCTGGTGAGGAAGGTGACCAGGTCGACGGAGGCGGCCTGGTACTTGCTCTTGGCGGCGATCGCCCAGCAGTTGCTGAAGCTCAGCGTCCCCTTGCCGGCAGACCCGGTCGGCATCTCGACGACCTTGTACTTCAGGGCGGGGTAGTCCTTCTGCATCCCGCCCTTGATCCAGTTGCCCTCCATCGTCATGGCGGCAATGCCCTTGCCGAAGGCCTCGCCGCCCCACCCTGCGGCCGGCGTGGTGTCGGTGTTGAACTTCAGCGTCCCGGCGTCCATCATCTTCTTGATCTGCTGGAGGCCAGCGAGGTTCTCCGGGGTGTCGGCGGTCATCTTCTTGCCGTCGCTCGAGATGACCCAGCCGCCGGCCTGCTTCATGAACGCGCCGCCGCGGTTGATGTCGTTGCCGATGACGAGGCCGGTGACGGCCCCCGACGTGAGCTTCTTGGCGACCGTCTCCAGGCTCGCCCAGTCCTTGGGGATGTCGGCGTCCGTGAGGCCGGCCTTGGTCCAGAGGTCGGTGTTGATCTCGAGGGCGAGCGTGGAGTAGTCCTTGGGCGCGCACTGGAGCTTGCCCTCGTAGGTGAAGGTCTGGACCAGGCTCGGCAGGAACTTGGCGTTGGTGAGCTGGTCGCCGTAGGCGTAGAGGTTGCCCGCCTTGGCGAAGTCCCCGATCCGGGTGTCCGCCCCGTAGAAGACATCCGGGGGAGTCCCGCCTGCGAATCCCTGACCGAGCTGCTGGTCGAGGTTGTCGGCGGCGATGACCTGCACGGTGTTGCCGGTCTTGGTGCCCCAGGCGGCCGTGGCGGCCTTGACCGCGTTCGTCTCGGCGTCGCCCGAGCTGCCGATCATCATCGTGAGGGCGACAGGCCCGCTGGCCGGCGCCTGGGTGGCGGCCGGCTGGCTGAAGCCGCCGCCGCCCGAGCATGCCGCGAGGGTCAGTGACCCGACCGCGCAGAGGATGAGTGTGGCTCGCGCCGGCCGGGTTGTCATGGACTGCATCGTGGTTCTCCTTTACCCGGCAGGACGCCGGAGTGCGGTGGTTCGGGACGGTGGAGGAATGGCAGCGGGGAGGTGGTGGCGTCTGAGGTCGTCGGGCGGCTACCTCGACGTGCTGGCTCGAGGGACGACCGCGGGGACGATGATCAGGCCCTCGCTCGGTTCGGTGGGCTGCTCGAGCATCCGGACGAGGGCATCGGCGATGTCCTCGAGAGGCTGACGCACGGTGCTGATGTCGAAGACCTCGGCGATCCCGCCGTCGTCGAAGCCCATGACCCCGATGTCCGCGCCGGGGCGGAGTCCGCGCCGGCTCATCGCCAGGGTGACACCCAGCGCGACGATGTCGGACACGCACCCGATCGCGTCGCCGGGCTCGAGAGCGTCGAGGAGCCGGTCAGTGGCGGCCGAGGCCTGCAGCGCGTCCTGCGGCGTGGTCCCGGACAGGAGCCCTGCGTCCTGGTCGAGATCGGCAGTGGCATCGGCCCACCCCTTGCGGCGCTCGTCCCCGACAGGTGAGCCGCCCGGCCAGCCGAGCCACGCGATGCGCCGGTATCCGCGGTCCCGCAGGTGCTCGACCCCGGCGACGGTGCCGGCCCGCCCGTCCACGTCGACCCACGAGGTGACGGTCGGGTCGTCCCAGATCCGCCCGAAGGACACGAAGGGCACCTCACGCTCGCGCAGCCACGCAGCGCGAGGGTCGGCGTGCCGGGTGTGGGTCAGGACGAACCCGTCGACGACCTGGGTGGCCAACAGCCGGTCGTAGGTGCGCAGGACCCGCTCGTCGTCGGCGACGAACGTGATGAGGTGGGCGTCGTCCGCCTGCGCCGAGGCGGTCAGGGCGGAGAGGAAGGGGTCGAGGATGTTGCCGACGGGCCGCCCGGCTGCCTGCTCGACCTGGAAGCCGATGGCGTTCGCCCGTTGTCGACGCAGCGACCGGGCGGCCCGGTTGGGGCGGAATCCGAGCCGGGCGATCTCGGCCCGGACCCGCTCGAGGGTCTCGGGAGCGACCCGGTCGGGGTTGTTCATCGCGTTGCTGACGGTCTGGCGCGAGACCCGGGAGGCCTTGGCAACATCGACGAGGGTCGCTCGTTCGCGCCGTTGTCCGCGCATGAGATCGCACCCTTTCCGAAGGCGTCGTCGACTCCGCGTCCCTGTTGATCGTTCATATCGACCCGCACTTGACATCGGTTTGAACGTTCATATGGTGAGGGTTGAAGTTTCCCCACAACGGCATCGGGTGTCAAGACCCTCGGCAACTGCTGACGTGACACCCTTCGGTGCCGGAGCCGGATGGTCGACCCGTTGCCACCGCACGACCGAGCGCGCCTCTCTCCCAGCCGAAGGGCAGTTGACCCCATGTCGCCAGCCGCATCCCGCCAACCATGGCTCCACGAGATGACGGTGTGCGTCCTCGGCAACGTCACGGCCGTGTCGGACGCGGGGGGCGACATGCGGCCCGACACCGCAGCCGGGCTCTATGTCGATGACCGTCGGGCCCTGAGTGAGCTCAGCCTCACCGTCGGGGGAGAGACGCCGAGTCGGGTCGCGCACGGGGCCCTCGGCGGGGCCGCGGAGTTCCTCGCGTCGGCCCGCAACCTGGGCTCGCTGACTCCCGACCCGGTCGTCGAGGTCCGCCGCAGCCGGGGACTCGTGACCGGCGGCATGGTCGAGTCGGTGGTCATCACCTCGCGGTCGACCGAGCCCATCGAGACCGTCGTGGCCATCAGGTATGCCGTGGATGCTGCAGCCATCAGCGCCGTCAAGACCGGTCGGGCCGACCTCGTGCCGCTCGAGCCGGCCATCGACGCGTCAGGCGCGCGCTTCACCGCGCCGTGGCACGACTACGTGACACGCCTCGAACCCGTCCCCAGCTCGGTCGCGGTCGACGAGGGCTGCGTCGTCGCCTCCTTCGCCGTCCGCCTCGAGCCTCAGCAGGCGCACACGGTGCGCCTGCACCTCCTCGCCCATCGGCGGCTCGCGTCGCAGCTGGATGCCGATCCTGGCGGGCACCTCGTCGCGTGGGACGACGTGTGCGTGAGTGGCGCCGACCCGCGGCTCAGCCCCACGGTGGACAGCGCCGTCCAGGACCTGCGAGCGCTCCTGCTCACCGACCCGATGGCGCCGCAGGACGTGTTCGCGGGAGCTGGAACCCCCTGGTATCTCACGTTGTTCGGTCGCGACTCGATCTGGGCGGCACGGATGACCCTGCCCATCGGCACGGAGCTCGCGCGGGGCACCCTCAGGACGCTGGCCCGTCGTCAGGGGGTCCGTTACGACGACGCGTCTGCCGAGGCCCCCGGCAAGATCCCGCACGAGGTCCGGCGCGTCCCCCATCTCGACACGCAGTCCGGCCTGGCGCTGCCGGCCGTCTACTACGGCACGGTCGACGCCACGGCCCTGTGGGTCCTGCTCCTGCACGACGCGTGGCAGTGGGGACTGCCAGAGGAGGACGTGGCAGGGCTGCTGGACCCGCTCGAGGCAGCGGTGGACTGGCTGGTGACCGACGCCATGCCCGACGAGGACGGCCTGCTGAAATATCTCGACGAGACGGGCACCGGGTTGGCCAACCAGGGGTGGAAGGACTCGGGGGACGCCATCCGCTTCCGCGACGGCAGCATCGCCGTCGCCCCCATCGCCCTCGTCGAGGCGCAGGCGTATGCCGTGCAGGCCCTCGAGTGCGCGGCCCGCCTGCTCGACGCCTTCGGCCGGGACGGCTCGAGCCAGCTGCGCGAACGACGTGCCGCGCTGGCGGAGCGGATCCGCCGGCGCTACTGGGTGCATGACGGAGCCACCCCCTACCTCGGTCTTGCCGTGGACGGGGCAGGACGTCTGGTCGACGGCGTCGGGTCCAACATGGGACACGTCCTCGGCACCGGTGCGCTTGCCCCCGACGAGGTCGCCTCCGTCGCCTCCCACCTGGTCGGGCCGGAGCTGCTCGACGAGTTCGGTGTGCGCACCTTCGGGTCGGGCAACGCCGGGTTCAATCCGCTTGGCTACCACACGGGTTCGATCTGGACGCACGACACGGCGATCACTGCTCTCGGACTGGCTGCCGAGGGTCTGCCCCTCAAGGCGGTGCGGGTCGCGAGGACCCTCCTGGCGTCGGCGGAGGCCTTCGACTACCGGTGGCCGGAGCTCTACTCCGGGGAGGCAACCCTGGGTCGACCTGCGCCCTACCCGGCCTCGTGCCGACCCCAGGCCTGGTCGGCCGCATCGGCCGTGGCGCTGCTCACCGTGGCCCTCGGCGCGCGGCCGGACGCACCGGCTCGGACCCTGCACCTCCACCCGGTCCGGCCCTCGGCCTACGGCCCCATGCGGGTCGAGGGGCTGCGCTTCTGCGGCGGCCGGATCGACCTCGACGTCGCGGACGACGGAGCCGTCACGGTCCTGGCGGCCCCGGCCGATGTGACGGTCACCATCCACTGACGTACCTCCCCTCGTGTCCCGAGGAACGGCCCTTCTAGGCTCTGGGCATGAAGCCCTCGCTGCTGGCCGGGCCGCTCGACTGGCTCATGGACAAGTCGCTGCTGCTCGGTTACACCAAGATCGGGCCCGTCGTGCGACGGCACTGGTGGCCGCCAGACGTCCTGCCGGGTGCTCTGGCCGGCGAGCACGTCCTCGTCACCGGGGCGAGCGGGGGACTGGGCCTCGCGGCCGCAGTCGGCATCGCCCGCCTGGGTGCGACCGTGCACCTCGTCGGCCGGCGACACGACCGCCTCGTGACCGCCCGGGCAGCGGCCCTCCAACAGGTGCCCACGGGTCGCTTCGAGCTGGCGGAGTGCGATGTGAGCGACCTCGACGCCGTGCGTGGCTTCTGCGCCGAGTTCGCAGCGCGGACACCGCAGCTGCGCGCCCTCGTCCACAACGCCGGCGTCCTGCCGCCGGCGCGCACGACGTCGGCGCAGGGCCATGAGCTCACCCTGGCCACCCATGTCCTCGGACCACACCTCATGACGACGCTGCTGGCGGACACCCTGGGAGGGGGACGGGTCGTCGTCGTCTCGTCCGGTGGCATGTACGGCCAGCGGCTGCCGACGTCGGACTTCGAGTACGAACGGGGCACCTACTCCGGCGTGACCGCCTACGCCCGCACGAAGCGCATGCAGGTCGCCCTCACCCCGCTGTGGGCGGCCGACCTCGGTCCTCGGGGCGTCGACGTGCAGGCGATGCACCCCGGTTGGGCGGCCACTCCCGGGGTGACCGACGCCCTACCGGGGTTCGCCAGGCTGATCGGCCCGCTCCTGCGGTCACCGCAACAGGGTGCCGACACGGTGGTCTGGCTCGCGGGGACCCCTGCGCGCCTCCCCAGCGGCAGGTTCTGGTGCGACCGCCGGCCGCGCCCCACCCACTACGCCGCCCCGCTCGGCGTCGAGAGTGAGGTCGACCTGGAGCGACTGTGGGAGTTCGTGACCGCCGCGACCGCGCAGGCCGCGGACGGCAGCGGCTGATCGAGGTCCGGTCCCGATCGGTGAGGTGCGACGGCCTACACTCGGGCGACCTCCCGAAAGGAGCGGCACCACCGTGGCACTGCTCGACTCGATCGACGGACCGGACGATCTCAAGACCATAAGCCCGGCCGACATCCCGGCCCTCGCCCAGGAGATCAGGGACTTCCTCGTCACGTCCGTGTCGCGCACCGGTGGCCACCTCGGGCCCAACCTTGGGGTCGTCGAGCTGACCATCGCCATCCACCGGGTCTTCGACTCCCCGCACGACACCGTCGTCTTCGACACCGGCCACCAGTCCTACGTCCACAAGCTGCTCACCGGGCGCCAGGACTTCGGCGGGCTGCGGACCAGGGGCGGGCTGTCGGGCTATCCCAGCCGCGACGAGTCCGAGCACGACGTCGTCGAGAACTCTCACGCGTCGACGTCGTTGTCGTGGGCGGACGGCATCGCCAAGGCGCGCCGCCTCACGGGCCAGCGGGACCGGCATACGGTCGCGGTCATCGGCGACGGGGCACTCACGGGCGGGATGGCGTGGGAGGCGATCAACAACATCGCCGCGGACAAGGACCTGCCCCTGGTCATCGTCGTCAACGACAACGAGCGGTCCTACGCGCCGACCACCGGTGGCCTCGCCGACCACCTGGCGACCCTGCGGACGACGCGGGGCTACGAGACCTTCCTCGACTGGGGCAAGAGCACCTTGTCGCGAACGCCCGTCATCGGCGGCGTGATGTACGGCGCGGTCCACGGCATGAAGAAGGGGATCAAGGACATCGTCGCCCCGCAGGGGATGTTCGAGGACCTGGGGCTGAAATATCTCGGCCCGATCGACGGTCACGACGAGCCGGCCGTCGAGTCGGCGCTGCGCAAGGCCCGCTCCTTCGGCGGTCCGGTGCTCGTGCACGTGTTGACCCAGAAGGGCAGGGGCTACGACCCGGCCCGCAACGACGAGGCGGACCGATTCCACGCGGTCGACAAGATCAACCCCGAGACCGGCCTGCCGCTGCAGATCAAGGGGCGGATCTGGACCGACGAGTTCAGCGACGCGCTGCTCGACGTCGCGCAGGACCGGGACGACGTCGTCGCCATCACGGCCGCGATGCTCATCCCCGTCGGACTGCGGACCTTCGCCGAGCGCTACCCGGACCGAGTCTTCGACGTCGGCATCGCCGAGCAGCATGCAGTGACCATGGCCTCGGGGCTGGCCTTCGGGGGTCTGCACCCCGTCGTCTGTGTCTACGCGACGTTCCTCAACCGGGCGTTCGACCAGCTGCTCATGGACTGCGCGCTGCACCGGGCGGGGGTTACCTTCATCCTCGACCGGGCCGGCGTGACAGGCACCGACGGCGCGTCGCACAACGGCATGTGGGACATGTCGGTCACCGGCCTGGTCCCCGGCCTGCACCTGTGCGCCCCGCGTGACGCCCGCGAGCTCACCCGGGCCCTCGCGGAGGCCGTCGACATCGACGACGCCCCCAGCGTCATCCGCTTCTCCAAGCAGAACCTGCCTGCGCCTCTCCCTGCAGTCCGCACAGCGGGGACCGTCGACGTCCTCCTCGAGCCGGGCCCGGACACCAGTGTCGACCTGCTGCTGGTCGGGCTGGGTGAGATGGCCACCACGGCGATGTCGGTCGCGGACAAGCTCACCGCCCAGGGGCGCACGACCCGGGTCGTCGACCCCCGGTGGTGCCTCCCCGTCAGTGACGACCTCGTCGGCCTCGCGCGGAACGCCGGCGCCGTGGCCGTGATCGAGGACAACCTCGTGATCGGGGGAGTCGGGTCGCAGGTCGGCCAGGCGCTGCGCGACGCGGGGCTGCACCTGCCGGTGCACCTGCACGGCATACCGAAGCAGTTCCTTGCACACGCCTCAAGGGGTGAGGTCCTCGAGGAGATCGGGCTGACGCCCGACGCCATCGCCGACCAGCTCGCGGCGGCCCTCGACCGGTGAGCACCTCCGCGGGCCCTCAGGGCGGGGGGCCGTTGGTGGGCATTCATATCCGGGTGGAGGCTGTTGTGGGGCCGCCGCCCCACGAACGCGCCCTGGTCCCTCCCGTAGCCTCGCTCCCCATGGCGGGGTGGGCACTCGTGCAACGGTGCACGAGGGTGTCCAGGACCTCGGCGCTGGCATCATTGCCCCAGGCGCTTAGGCAGGTCCTGTCGCAGCCGCTGTTCATCCTGGGTCTGCTCCTCGCCGTCCACTTCGCCCGTCGGGGCTGACCGGCCCGGGCCGCAGGTCCGTCCGCAGAGGAGAGTGACCATGGACCGGGACACCGCCGGGTTCCGCATCGAGCTGGCCGAGGGCAGCCTCGACATCCACGACCTCACGGGGGGTGACGCCGGGGGGAGCGTCCCCCTCGTCGTGGCCGTGCACGGGATCACCGCAAACGGACTGAGCTGGCAGTGCGTCGCGGATGAGCTCTCCCGACGCCGAGGTCCCGGCTCGGTGCGCTTCCTCGCTCCCGACCTGCGGGGCCGGGCCGACAGCCGCGGCGCGGGCGGACCCTACGGGCTCGCGACCCATGCCGAGGACCTGGTGAGCATCATCGACGTCCTCGGGGCCAGGCCGGTCCTCGTCGGTCACTCGATGGGCGCCTTCGTGTGCGCTCTCACCAGTGCCCTTCACCCCGACCGGGTCTCCGGCGCCGTGCTCGTGGACGGCGGGTTCGCCTTCCCGCCACCGCCGGGACTGGACGTCGACGCCGTCCTGCACGCTGTCATCGGTCCGGCCATGGCGCGGCTCAGTATGCGCTTCGCCAGGCCGGAGGCCTACGTGGACTTCTGGCGGGAGCACCCGGCGGTCGGGCCGGCACTGAGCGGTCAGCAGGGTCCCGAGGTGCGGCGATATCTCCTGCACGACCTCGTCCCGGCCGCTGACGGCACGGGAGAGTGGGTGAGCTCCTGCCGGCTGGAGGCCGTGAGGGCCGATGGCGCCGACGTCCTGGCCGATCGGCAGACTCATTCCGCCGCGGTGAAGGCCGTTGCGGCCGGCGTGCCGATCGAGCTGGTGTGGGCCGCGCGTGGCCTCATGGACGAGGCGCAGGGCCTCTACGACGAGGACCGGATCGCGGCGCTGGACCTGCCGGCTCAGGTGCGGATCACCGCAGTGCCCGACACCAACCACTACACGATCATCCTCGGCGACCGGGGAGTGGCCGCGGTTGTCGACGCGATCGAGCGGACGCTGGGGCCCACCGACCGCTGAGGGCGCTGGCCTCCGCAGGGGGGCGCCGCCGCTCCGACATCTCGCCGGGTGGTCCGGCTTCTGCCACCGTGCCCCAACGCCTCCACGACCCGCGCAAGCCGCTGGGCCAAGGGGGTCGCGGCCCGATCCGGGTCACCGGGCGGTCCACCCGCCGTCCATGCTCATCGACGCCCCGGTGATCGAGGCGGACGACGGGCCACAGAGGAAGGCGGCCAGGTCCGCGACCTCGGCGGGTTCGATGAGCCGCTTGACCGCGACGGAGGCGAGCATGATGCTCTCCATGACCTCCGACTCGGGTATGCCGTGGGTGGCCGCCTGGTCGGCGATCTGCTTCTCCACCAGGGGAGTCCGGACGTATGCCGGGTTGATGCAGTTGCTTGTCACGCCCTTGGCGGCACCCTCGAGGGCGACGACCTTGGACAGGCCCTCGAGCCCGTGCTTGGCCGTGACGTAGGCGCCCTTGAACTCGCTCGCCCGCAGACCGTGCGCGCTCGAGACGTTGATGACGCGGCCCCAGCCCTGGGCATACATGTGCGGCAGGGACTGCCGGATCAGGCGGAAGGGGGAGTGCAGCATCAACCGCAGGATGAGGTCGAAGCGCTCCAGTGGGAACGTCTCGAGGGGCGCCACGTGCTGGATCCCGGCGTTGTTGACGAGGATGTCGACGTCCGTCGGCAGGGCCGCGAGCCCGTCGAGGTCGGCGAGGTCCGCCACGAGCGGGGTCACCCTGGCCAACGACGCACACCGGGTCAGGCCCGCCTCGTCGCGGTCGACGGCATACACGCCGGCGCCCGCGGCCACGAGGCGCTCGACGGTTGCGGCGCCGATCCCGCTGGCGGCTCCGGTGACCATGGCGGTCCGGCCCGAGAGGTCGATCGGGGCGCCCAGCCGGGACTCTTCGGTCGGTGACATGGCTCGAGACTAGTCAGCCACGAGACTCAGATGTCGCGGAAGACCTCGATCGTGGCGCCGAGGGCGTTGAGCCGGTCGGCGAGGTCCTCGTAGCCTCGGTTGATGACGTAGACGTTGCGCAGCACCGACGTGCCGGGTGCGGCGAGCATCGCCAGCAGCACGACGACGCCGGGGCGCAGCGCTGGCGGGCACATGACCTCGGCGGCGCGCCAACGGGTGGGACCCTCGATGAGCACCCGGTGCGGGTCGAGGAGCTTGACCCGGCCGCCGAGTTTGGTGAGCTCGGTGAGGTAGATGGCGCGGTTCTCGTAGACCCAGTCGTGGAGCATCGTCGTGCCCTCGGCCTGTGCGGCGATGAGCGCGAAGAAGGGCAGGTTGTCGATGTTGAGGCCGGGGAACGGCAGCGGGTGGATCTTGTCGATCGGCGCGCGCAACGGCCCGGGCACCGTCGTGAGGTCGACGAGTCGGGTGTGCCCGTTGGCCGAGCGATACTCCTCGGAGATCTCGTAGGTCATCCCCATCCCCTCGAGGGTCGCCAGCTCGATCTCCATGAACTCGATCGGCACCCGGCGGATGGTGATCGTCGAGTCGGTGACGACGGCGGCGGCGAGCAGGCTCATCGCCTCGATGGGGTCCTCGGACGGCGCGAACTCGACGTCGACGTCGATCTCCGCGACGCCGTGGACGGTCAGGGTCGTCGTGCCGATGCCCTCGATCCGCACGCCGAGCTTCTCGAGGAAGAAACACAGGTCCTGGACCATGTAGTTGGGGCTGGCGTTGCGGATCACCGAGACGCCATCGTTGCGGGCCGCGGCGAGCAGGACGTTCTCGGTGACGGTGTCACCGCGCTCGGTGAGGACGATGGGTCGCGTTGGCCGGACACTGCGGTCCGCCTGGGCGTCGTAGAACCCGTGCGTCGCGGTGACGTCGAGACCGAAGGAGCGCAGCGCCGCCATGTGCGGTTCGACCGTGCGGGTGCCGAGGTCGCAGCCGCCGGCGTAGGGCAGCTGGAAGTGTGGGTAGTCGTGCATGAGCGGCCCGAGGAACATGATGACGGTCCGGGTGCGCCGCGCCGCCTCGACGTCGATGCCGTCGAGGTCGAGCTTGTCCGGCGGGATGATCTCGAGGTCGTTGCTGTCGGGCAGCCAGCGGGTCCTGACGCCGATCGAGCCGAGCACCTCGAGGATCCGGTTGACCTCCTCGATGCGGGCGAGACTGCGCAGGGTCGTCTTGCCCCGGTTGAGCAGCGACGCGCAGAGCAGGGCGACGGCGGCGTTCTTGGACGTCTTGACGTCGATCGACCCGTGCAGCTTGGTGCCGCCGACGATGCGCAGGTGCTGGGCACCGGAGTGGCCGAGCGAGACGAACTCGGAGTCGAGGCTCTCGCCGATCCGGGCGAGCATCTCCAGGCTGAGGTTCTGCTGGCCCTGCTCGATCCGGGCGACGGCGCTCTGGCTCGTCGCCAGCGACCTGGCGAGGTCGGCCTGGGTCATCTGCTTGTGTCGGCGCGCGTCGCGGATGAGGGAGCCGATGCGGACGAGGTAGTTCTCGGTCATCCCCGGAGGCTATCTCACATATGAGATAATCCGTTCGAGGGCAGGGTCGGCGTGTCCCCTCCACCCAGACGCTGGCTCTTCAGCTGAGTTCTTCCGGACAGGGGTGATGGTACGTGGGCTCGTCCCCGAGCTGCTCAGCTGTCACCCATCTGGCCGACCAGGCTGGTCATCGCCACGCTGGCCATCGTGTTGGGTAGGTGAGCGTCAGCGACAAGGCGGCTGTCCCTCGGGGACTGCGTCCGTACGGATTCGAGCCTTGAGCGCCCGCGCTGGTCTCCGGGGTGACGTCGGCGTCTGTGGTGGGCCGGGAACATGGACGCGCCGTCGAAGTCGCCCCCTTCTTCCGCGGGAGGCGGGCTGTTGCTCACTGGCGGGAGGGGCGACGGTCAGCGCCGCGTCTTGGGCCCGTACAGCGCCCTGGTGGGCTTCGGGGACGTCAATTGCGCGTCGGTCGAGGACGTCGTCGTGGTCGTCGTAGGGCGCGAGGTGCACGCGGGGCTCCAGGTCGGCGCCTGACAGGATGCGGCACAGCAGCGGCCAGGACGGTTGACGGGTGCCGGACTCGATGGCGGCAATCACGGATTGGGGGACGCCCGAGCGGGCCGCCAGATCGCGCTGTGACATTCCGGTGTGGGATCGAGCGAGACGCGCAAGGTTCCCGGCGAATCGCTCGGTGTTTTTGATGACGGCAGGGGCTCGGCTCGGCACCCCTTGACGATACCGGATCCGCGATCACTCACCAGTCGGTCGACGCATGACCTGTGCTCGGCTCACCCGCTGTCGCCGCTCGCGAGCATCGGTCACCCGCTGCATCTGGCCCGCAACAGCGGCACCTCACCGATGTCATCGGCCCACCACCTGACGGAGCGCCCGCCGTGGACGCGGGCGACTCACAGCCGCCGTCCGCTAACACAGTGAGATCACCCTGCCGGTAGCAGTCCAGTCCACCGTCCATGGTCCGACCGTGCCTGCTCACCGAGAGACCATCCACGTCCTCAAGACGATGGCGCAGACGCGGTCCCCCGGGGATCACCTTCGCTGCAGCGCCGGACGGCCGCTGGTAACGGCGGCGTTGCCATCAGCACGAGAACGAAGACGAGGTATGCCGTGAAGGCGAGTTCCCGGCATACCTCGTCGCTCGTGGGGTCCCCGGTCAGACGGGGACGCTCGCGACTCCCCGGGGGAGGAACCGCTTCCCGGTCACCTTCTCAGAGATGCCGGTGCGGTCGAGCAGCGGGGTCAGTCCACCGTTCCAGAACTGGAACCCGGCGCCGGTGATCATGGCGAGGTCGAGGTCCATCGGTGCCTGCGCGACGCCCTCGTCGAGCATGATCCGGGCCTCCAGCGCGAGCGCTCCGAGGACCCGCTCGCGGATCTCCGTGGGAGGCAGCAGGACCGGCTCGGCGGGAGCAGGCAGCAGCGCCGCGACCTCCGGGTCGAGGACCGGCCTGCCCCCGGACCAGGTGTAGAAGCCCGGCTTGCCCGCCGCGACGACGGCCCTGAAGCCCTCCGAGACGTGGAAGCGTTCCGGGAAGGCGCGAGCCAGCGTCTCGAGGTTGTGCAGGGCGATCGCTGGTCCGACGAGGCCGAAGAGGACGAACGGCGGCATCGGGGCGAGGCCGGCGAAGGCGCTGTCCGCCACCTCGATCGGGGTGCCCCCGTCGACGATCCGGCCGATCTCGCTGGCCAGCCGGCCGAGCAGCCGGTTGGCGATGAACGACGGGGTGTCCCTGACGAGGACGCATGTCTTCCTGAGGGTCTTGCCCGTCGCGAACGCGGTGGCGAGGGTCGCGTCGTCGGTCCCCTCGCCGGGGATGATCTCGAGCAGCGGCATGACGGTGACGGGGTTGAAGAAGTGGAAGCCCACCACTCGCTCGGGGTGCGCCAGGCCCGACGCCATCTCGCTGATCGACAGGCTGGAGGTGTTCGTGGCGAGGACGCACGTGTGACTGACGACCGCCTCCACCTCCGCGAAGACCTGCTTCTTCACCGACATCTCCTCGAAGACCGCCTCGATGACGACGTCGGCGTCGGCGAAGCCGTCCTTGGACGTCGAGCCGGTGACGAGGGCCTGATATCGGCGGAGGCGGTCCGGGCTGAGGCGGCCCTTGGCAGCGAGCTTGGCCAGCCCGGCGTGCACGAAGGCCACGCCCTTGTCGACCCGGCCCTGGTCGAGGTCGGTCAGGACCACCGGCACCTCCAGCCGCTGGACGAACAGCAGCGCCAGCTGGCTCGCCATCAGCCCGGCGCCGACGATGCCGACCTTGGTGACCGGGCGCGCCAGAGCCCTGTCCGGCGTCCCGGCCGGCCGCTTGGCGCGCTTCTGGACGAGGTCGAAGGCGTAGAGCCCGGCGCGCAGCTCCTCACCCATGAGCAGGTCGGCGAGGGCCTCGTCCTCGGCGGCGAAGGCGTCGTCACGAGAGGCGGTGCGGGCGGCGAGGACGAGCTGGATGGCGCGGTAGGGCGCAGGGGACTGGCCACCGGTCCTGACGTTCGCGACACCCTTGGCTGCCTCGGCTGCAGCGGCCCAGGTGGCCTCGTCGCGCTCGACCTGAGGGCGCGCGAGGGTCGTGGCACCGGAGAGGACGGACGCCGCCCAGGCGAGCGACTCCTCGAGGAAGTCGGCGGGCTCGAACATCACGTCGGCGATGCCGAGCTCAAAAGCCTGCGGGCCCTTGAGCATTCGGTTGGTGTTCATCGGGTTCTCGATGATGACCTTGAGCGCGTCGACGGGCCCGATGAGGTTGGGCAGCAGATAGCACCCGCCCCACCCGGGGACCAGCCCCAGAAAGGTCTCTGGCAGGGCGAGCGCCGGGACGCCCGCCGAGATGGTGCGGTAGTCGCACGACAAGGCCATCTCGACGCCCCCACCCATCGCGGCGCCGTTGAGGAACGCGAAGGTCGGGACCTCGAGGTCCATGAGCGTCGCGAAGGCCCGGTGGCCGGCCCGGGCGATGGCCACGGCGTGGTGGCGCTCGGTGACCTTGGGCACGCCGGTGAGGTCGGCGCCCACCGCGAAGATGAAGGGCTTGCCGGTCACCCCGACGGCCTGGATCTCACCGGCGGTCGCGCGCTGCGCAAGTCGGTCGAGCGTCGCCTGGAGCCCGGTGAGCGTCGCCGGCCCGAAGGTGTTCGGCCTGGTGTGGTCGAACCCGTTGTCGAGCGTGACCAGGGCGAGGGTGCCGGCGCCCCCGGGGAGGTCGACGTCCTGGACCGGGGTCCAGGTGATGACCTCGTCGGGGAAGAGGGCACTGAGGTCTGGCGAGGTGCTCGCGCCGGTGCCGGCTGGGGGCTGGGTGGGCTGGGTCGGCGTGGTCATGCTGAGGACACCTTCTCGGTTCCGTAGTCGGCGTGGTGCGGGTTCTCCCAGATGCACGAGCCACCCATCCCGATGCCGATGCACATCGCGGTGACGCCGTAGCGCACCTCGGGGTGGTCCTCGAACTGACGGGCGAGCTGGGTCATCAGCCTTACGCCGGACGAGGCGAGCGGGTGTCCGACGGCGATGGCGCCGCCGTACTGGTTGACGCGTGGGTCGTCGTCGGCGATGCCGAAGTGGTCGAGGAAGGCGAGCACCTGCACCGCGAACGCCTCGTTGAGCTCGAAGAGGCCGATGTCCTCGATACCGAGACCCGCGCTCTTCAGGGCCTTCTCGGTGGCCGGGACCGGGCCGATGCCCATGACCTCCGGCTCGACGCCGACGAACGAGTAGCTGACCAGCCTCATCCGGATCGGCAGACCCAGCTCGGTGGCGGCCTCCTCGCTGGCGAGGAGGCAGGCGGTCGCGCCGTCGTTGAGCCCGGCGCTGTTGCCCGCCGTGACCCGGCCGTGCGGCCGGAACGGGGTCTTCAGGGCGTCGAGGCTCTCGAGCGTCGTCCCGGGGCGCGGCGGCTCGTCGACCGTGGCGAGGCCGAAGCCCTTCTCCGCATGGCGGGTGGCCACGCTGACGAGGTCGGGCTGAATCTTGCCGTCGCGGTAGGCCTGCGCGAGCTTGTCCTGCGAGGACACGGCATACGCGTCGGAACGGTCCTTCGTCAGCTGCGGGAAGCGGTCGTGGAGGTTCTCGGCGGTCGAGCCCATGACGAGCGCGGAGGGGTCGACGATCTGCTCGGCGAGGATCCGCGGGTTGGGGTCGACGCCCTCACCCATGGGGTGGCGGCCCATGTGCTCGACGCCACCCGCAATGGCGATGTCGTAGGCACCGAACGCGATCGAGGAGGCGGTGTTGGTCACCGCGGTCATCGCGCCGGCGCACATCCGGTCGACGGAGTAGCCGGGCGTCGTCCTGGGCAGCCCCGAGAGCAGCGCCGCCGTGCGGCCGAGGGTCAGGCCCTGGTCGCCGATCTGGGTCGTCGCGGCGATGGCGACCTCCTCGACGCGCTCCTTGGGCAGCTCGGGGTGGCGGCGAAGCAGCTCGCGGATGCACTTGATGACGAGGTCGTCGGCGCGGGTTTGGGCGTAGACACCCTTGTCGCCGGCCTTGCCGAACGGGGTGCGCACGCCGTCGACGAAGACGACCTCGCGCAAGGAGCGGGGCATGGGATGCCTCCTGAAGGCAATCGGGAGCGGGGGGCCGGCTGGTCCCGGGTCCGATGCTACTCGTCGGTAACCAGGGGGCTGCGCGCAGCCGTGTGTGAGCGTCGCCACTGGGGCACCGGATCAGCTTCCTCGACAAGGCCCAAGGCAGGTGAGGCCGCTTCCAGTTGGGACAGATCACTGACCGCCAAGGATGTTCGGCTGGTCCACCAACTGCGGCGTGAGAGCCAGCCACTGTTCTGCCGTGATGCTGTGGCTTTGCTCGGCGAGGCGAACGGCGCTGGTCGTGGCGCCGCTCCAGCCGACGTAAGCGACCAGCCCGGGTGCAGGCTCCCATGCCACCGTGCCGTTGCCGCCCAGCACGGTGGACGCGACTGCCGGAGACCCGTTCACGGTTGCGACCGGTGTGACGTCGACGCCATACAGGGCGTCCTCGAACCCGCCGCCGGCCGTGACACCGGTGTAGGTGAGACCGAGATTGCCGTCGTCATAGCGGATCTCGTGCACCAGCGGCAACCGTGCCCGGGGGGGTCCGTAAGCCGAACGACAAGCGGTGACGTAGCCGGGTCGAACGTCCGAGTGCCTGATTGCGTGAGCACAGACCCGCCCGGTCACCTTCCCGGTGAGCGGGCGTTTTGCAGACGAGGTCGAGGGATGCTCCTGCCAGACCAGCATCACGACGAGCGAGCCCTGGAGGCGAATGGCGCGGTATCGCCGATCGTGTCGTTGTCGATCGCGTTGTTGCCGTTCCGCGTTGAGCAAGGCATCGGAGTTCCACGGGTCGCGAAACGGGGATCGAGACATCAAACCTGCGGACGACTCTATTGCGGCGCGGTCCGCCGTGCCAGCTGCCCTGTCCGCTTCCGGACCAGATCCCGCTGGGCACCGCGCACGGGTCAGGCGTGGTCGGAACAGGCCTGCGCGAGGATAGGCGCGGCGATGTCGATCTGCCAGTTACGCGCCCCCATCCTCTCGAGCGCCGAGCGGAAGCTCGTTTCGTCCGGGGCGGCGGGCGGGGTCCACAGCGCACGGCGCATGACGTCCGGGGTCAGGAGGTTCTCTGCTGGCACTGAGTGCTCCTGCGAGAACGCCGCCAGCGCCTCGCGGCTCTGGGCGAGCCGGGCGGCCGCGACCGGGTCGCGGTCGGCCCAGGCCCGAGGTGGCGGCGGACCCACCCCGGGGAGGTTCAGCGGGGGCAGCTGGGCCTCGGGCACGGCGTTGGCCCGGTGGATCGCGTCGATCCACGCCCGGACGTTGCGACGCGCCGACCGCAGCTCACGCACACCCTCGATTTCGGCCGGCGAGCTCGGCGAGGCGAGGGCCAGCTCGACGATGACGACGTCGGGCAGGACGCGGCCGGGCGAGGTGTCCCGCTGCTCGGCCAGCCGGTCGCGCGTCTGCCACAGTTCGCGGACGATGGCCACCGCCCGCCGCTTGCGGACTTTGTGCATGCCGGACGTGCGCCGCCAGGGGTCGACCCGCGGCGGCGGACCGGCGAAGGACAACAGGGCCTCGAACTCCTGCCTCGCCCACTCCGACTTGCCCTGGCTCTCGAGGTCGGCGGCGATGGCGTCGCGCAGCTCGATGAGGACCTCGACGTCGAGCGCGGCGTAACGCAGCCACGGTTCGGGCAGCGGGCGAGTCGACCAGTCCACCGCCGAGTGCTCCTTGGCGAGGGACAGACCGAGATAGTGCTCCACGGCGGCGCCCAGGCCGACCCGGGGCAGGCCGACCAGCCGCGCACCGAGCTCGGTGTCGAAGAGCCGCGCCGGTCGAAGGCCCACCTCGGCGAGGCAGACGAGGTCCTGCGTCGCGGCATGGAGCACCCACTCGGCGTCGCCGATCCCTTGCGCCACGGGACCGAGGTCGGGGCAGGCGATCGGGTCGATGAGCCAGCTGCCCGAGCCCTCTCGGCGCAGCTGGATGAGGTAGGCCTTCTGTCCGTAGCGGTGGCCGGAGGCGCGCTCCGCGTCGATGGCGACCGGTCCGCTCCCGGCAGCGAGGGCCTGACCGGCCTCGACCAGACGGTGCTCGTCGACGACGATGTCGGGCACCCCTCCGACGGGAGACAGCAGGGGGATGAGGACCCGGTCGGGATCCAACTCGCCCTCCCCGTCCGCCTCCTCGGCGACCGGGTCGACCCAGTCGGCCTCGTCGACGACCGCGGGAGCCACGCTCAGCTCGGGTGACGTCCCGCCGGTCTCGGACGCGTCCGTCCGCTCGGGGTCGCCGTCACCCGCGCGGGGTCGAGTCGTGTCGCTGCTCACGCCCCCGACCCTATGCGGTCGCCGCGGAGGGTCACCGTCGCTGGCCGGGGAGGGCCACGACGCCGTCCGGCAGCGGAGGCAGACCGGCGATCGTGCACAACAGGTCGGACCATGCCAGCAGGTGGGCACCGAGGTCGCTGCCGTGCGGGGTCCACGACGCGCGGACCTCCATCTCCACGGTGGGCTCGCGATCCGACAGACCGGCGAAGCTCTCGGACACGACGCGGGTCACGGTGCCGGCCTCGGCGCCGTAGTCGACGCCGCGCGACTCGAGGGCGTCGATCAGCCACGACCAGCCGACCGCGCCGAGCATCGGGTCACCGGCGACCTCGGGCTCGAGCTCGGCCCGGGCGAAGGTGACCGCGCGCCACTCGCCCTCCCACGGCTGCGGGGAGGACGGGTCGTGCAGCAGGACGAACCGGCCGGAGGCCAGCTCCTCGTCGTCGGAGGCGGAGGCCACGACCTCGGCCGTGAGGGCCACGGCGTACGGAGCAATGCGTTGCGGCGCCGGCACCTCGGTGATCCGGACCTCAGGCCGCAGCCGGGCATCACGCAGGGCCGAGACGGCCCGCGTGAACTCAGCGGACTGCTCACCTGGAAGGGTTCGACCACGCACCCCCTGAGAGTAGGTCGCGGGGGCGTGTTGTGGGGGCAGGCCACGCCGGTACCGTGTCGCCCGTGTCCGCCCTCCTCGCCCTGTGCTCGTCGCTGCTCTGGGGCACGAGCGACTTCGTGGCGGGCCTGCGCTCGCGGACCCTGCCGCCGGCGGCCGTGGTGGGGTGGTCGCAGCTCGTCGGGCTGACCAGCCTGAGCGTCATCGTCCTCGCGGGGCACCCGCTGACCGGCACTGCGTGGATCCCGTGGGCCGTCGCGGCCGGCGCCATCGGGTCCGTCGCGCTCGCGGCCTTCTATGCGGCCCTGTCGACCGGCACCATGGGCGTGGTCGCCCCGATCGCGGCCCTCGGCGCCGCGGTCCCCGTCATCCTCGGGGTCATCGGCGGCGACGACCCGAGCCCCCTCGCCTGGGTCGGCATGGCGGTCGCCGTCGCCGGCGCGGTGCTGGCGAGCGGACCAGAGCTGCGCGGCGGCCTCCCCGCGCGGCCCATCGTCCTGGCCGCCGTCGCGGCGGTCGGCTTCGGGCTGGTGCTCTTCCTCATCAGCCGCGGCTCGCGCGAGTCGCTCGTCTCGACCCTGTGGGGGATGCGGCTGACGAGCACCACCCTGTATGCCGTGGTCGCGCTGGCGCGTCGCACGCTCGGCGGGGTGGGGCGCCGCGACTGGCCCGCCCTCGTCCTCGTCGGCGTCGCCGACCTGGCAGCCAACGCCCTCTTCGCGCTCGCGGCGACGCAGGGGATGGTCAGTGTGGCGAGCGTCCTCGGGTCGCTCTACCCCGTCGTGACCATCCTGCTGGCGCGCGCCGTCCTCGGTGAGCGGCTGGCCGGGATCCAGAACGTCGGGGTGCTTCTGTCCCTCGTCGGTGTCGTGGTGCTCGCCTCGGGCTGAGGTCTGGTCCGGGCGCCCTGCCCGAAGCATGGGACGATGACCGGGTGACCTCTGCCGCGCCCGATGCCCCTGCCGCCACTGCCTGCCCGGCGACGAGCGACCTCGTCCACGCCGCCCGCCGGGAGCCGGTCGGCCGGACGCCGGTGTGGTTCATGCGCCAGGCCGGGCGCTCGCTCCCGGAGTACCGCGCGGTGCGCGAGGGCATCCCGATGCTCGAGTCGTGCCGCCGGCCCGACCTTGTCACCGAGATCACCCTGCAGCCGGTGCGCCGTCACGGGGTCGACGCGGCGATCTTCTTCAGTGACATCGTGGTCCCGTTGGCCGCGGTCGGGGTCGACCTCGACATCGTCCCCGGCACCGGACCCGTGGTGGCGCGGCCGTTCCGCACCCGGGCCGACCTCGACCGACTGCCCGAGCTGACTCCCGACCACGTCCCCGACATCACCGAGGCGGTGCGCCTGCTCGTCGCCGAGCTGGGGGAGACGCCGCTCATCGGGTTCTCGGGGGCCCCGTTCACCCTCGCGTCCTACCTCGTCGAAGGGGGTCCGAGCCGCAACCACGAGCACACCAAGTCCCTGATGCACGGCGACCCGCAGCTGTGGAACGACCTCTGCGAGCGGCTGGCCCAGATCTCCGGGATGTTCCTGCGGGTGCAGGCCTCGGCCGGGGCCAGCGTCGTCCAGCTCTTCGACTCGTGGGTAGGGGCGCTGCCGGTCTCGGACTACGTGCGGTTCGTCCAACCCCACTCGGCCGTGGCGCTCGCCGCGGTCGCCGACCTCGGCGTGCCCCGGATCCACTTCGGCGTCGGGACCGGTGAGCTGCTCCCCGCGATGGGCGCGGCCGGCGCCGAGGTCGTCGGGGTCGACTTCCGCGTCTCGCTCACCGACGCCGTGGCCCGACTCGGTCCCGCGTATGCCGTACAGGGCAACCTCGACCCCGCGCTCCTCTTCGCCCCGTGGGACGTCATCGAGGCGAGGGTCCGCGAGATCGTCGCCGAAGGCATCGCGGCGCCAGGCCACATCTTCAACCTCGGCCACGGCGTGCTCCCGGAGGTCGACCCCGACGTGCTGACCCGCATCACCGCCCTCGTCCACGAGATCTCGGTGCGCTGAGCCCCGGTGCGCTGAGCCCCGGTTGCTCTGAGCCTCAGCGCACCGGGGCTCAGCAGGTCTCGATTCACTGCTCGGACACCGCTGCCACGGCGGCCGGCGGCGGCACCTCGGCGCGCAGCCGGCGTCGCCACCAGACCACCCCGGGCAGACCGAGCAGGGCGAGCGTCGCCGCGAACGGCAGGACCGCGCCGAGGGCGGTGAGCACGCCCACGGCGGCGGAGCTGAACGCGTCCCAGCCGTGACGCATCCCCACGAGGAACCCTGACCCCGCGTCGACGACCGGTGCCGCGGCGGTCGTCGGGGTGAGCGTCACGGTGACCGTGGACAGCGCCACCTGCTTGTCGAGCGTTGCCAGGGTGGCCTGCAGCGACTCGAGGTCAGCCTCCCGTCGCGACAGCTCCGTCTCGAGGTCGACGATCTGGGCGATTGTCGTCGTCTGCGCGACGAGAGCGCGGAGCCGGTCAACGCTCGCCTTCATCGTCGCCACCCGCGACGCGGTGTCGACGTAGGCGCTGGTCACGTCCTGGCTGGTCAAGGTGCGCTGGGCCACGGAGCCGAGCAGGCCCAGCTGGTCGAGCACCGCGTCGAGCCGGTCGGCCGGGACGGCGAGCGTCATCGTGCCCCGGTCACCACCTCGCTCTCCGGCCGCGGTGCCGATGTCCTCGGCCGTCACCGAGCCACCGGCCCCCAGCGCGACGCCGCGGACGCCCGACGCACCGGCCGCGACGTCGCTGACGCCCAGCCGGACGGTGGCCGAGCGCGCCAGCTTCTGGGTCTGCACCGGCGCAGCCCCAGCAGCCTGGGGAGCGGCCGGAGGACCCGCTGCGGGGGCCGCCGGGGCAGGGGCCACCGCAGCGGGGGCCCGGGCGTCCTTCGCCGCCCCCGAGGTGGCGTCCCGGAGGGCGCCCGGCGCCACGGCGCCAGGCTCCGCTGAGCCCACCGCACCGGAGGATTCGGACGACGAGCAGGCGCCCAGCGCCAGGGCGACCACGAGCCCCAGACTGGCGACGGCGCCGGCTCGGCTGTTGAGGTGGATCGCCATGTCGTTCCTCCTGTGGGGTCGTCTCACCGAGAGGACACGCGGCGCGCCGTGGAGCGTTCCACCGGAAGAGGTCTCGGTTCCGACGCCGGCCGCGTCAGGTCCGCAGGAGGGGGTCTGACATCGTTGGAGCCGTGCGGGCCATGAGGATTGCCGTCGTCGGCGGCGGGATCAGCGGGCTCGCTGCTGCCTGGGAGCTGAGCCGTCAGCTCGCCGGCACGCCCGGACCGGCCCACATCGTCGTCCTCGAAGCCGCTGCGTGCGTGGGTGGCAAGCTCCGATCCGCCGAGATCGCCGGGCACCAGATCGATGTGGGTGCCGAGTCGATGCTCGCCCGCCGCCCCGAGGCCCTCGAGCTCATCGCCGAAGCCGGGCTCAGCGACGGCATCGTCCACCCCACGCCCGCCCCCGCCTCGATCTGGTCGCGTGGACGGCGTTGGCCCCTGCCCCCCCGCACCCTGATGGGTGTCCCCTCGGATCCCGACTCGGCTCTCGGGATCCTCACCGCGCCCGAGGTCGCCCGGCTCCGGTCAGAGCCCCCGACCCCGACATCGACCGAGGACGTGTCGGTCGGCGACTTCGTCGAGTCGCGGGTCGGCGCCGCCGTGGTCGACCGGCTCGTCGAACCGCTCCTCGCCGGCGTGTATGCCGGCCACGCCCGCCGGCTCTCGCTGCGGGCCACCGTCCCGGAGCTCTGGGCCGCCGCCCGGACCGGTGCCGGGATCGTCGACACGGCTGCCGAGGTGGCCCGTCGCAGCGACAACACCGGGAGCGGCCCCGCGGGCGCGAGACCGGTCTTCGCGGGCTATCGCGGAGGCCTGGGACGTCTCGTCGCGGACCTGTCAGGGCGACTGCAGGCCAGCGGGATCGAGATCCGCACCGGTGTCACGGTCCGCCAGCTGGAGCGCACTCCCGACGGCTGGGCCCTCGTCCTCGGCCCGACGACCGCGCCCGAGCGCCTCGAGGTGGATGCCGTCGTCCTCACCGTTCCGGCCGCACCGACGGGCCGGCTCCTGGTCGAGGTGGCACCGCACGCCTCGCGGCGGCTGCAGGCGATCGACTATGCGTCGATGGCCATCGTCACCCTGGCCCTGCCGCGCTCCGGCCTGCGGACGGAGCCGGCGGGCAGCGACGGCGTCGACCTCGCCGGGTCGGGGTTCCTCGTGCCACCGATGGAGCCCGTCACGATCAAGGCGGCGACGTTCTCGGCCTCGAAGTGGCAGTGGGTGGACGACCTCGATCCCGAGGTCGTCCACCTGCGTGCCTCCGTCGGACGCCTGGGCGAGACCGCCACCCTCCAGCGCGAGGACGCCGACCTCGTCGCCGTCGCCCTCGCGGACCTCGGCACCGTCCTGGGCCACACCCTCCCGCGGCCGGTCGACGCCCACGTCCAACGCTGGGGCGGCGGGCTGCCGCAGTATGCCGTCGGTCACGTCGACCGGGTGGCCTCGATCATGGCCGACGTCGCCCGTCTCCCCGGGCTGGAGCTGGCGGGTGCGGCATACGAGGGGGTCGGGGTGCCGGCGTGCATCGCCTCGGCGCGACGGGCCGCTCGCTCCGTGGCCACCCACCTGCTCACGCGCGGCCGTGACTTGCCATGATGGGGGCATGAGCCGTAAGCCGTCCCCGAGCCAGGTCCGCGAGATCAACGACACGATCCGGTATGCCATGTGGTCGGTGTTCGCGGCGGCCGAACCGCTCGACGAGGACCGGGACAAGATCTCCGGAGAGGTCACGGCGCTCTTCACCGACCTCGAGGCGGAGGGCGTCGTCGTGCGGGGGGTCTACGACGTTGCCGGTCTGCGGGCCGAGGCCGACGTCATGATCTGGTGGCACGCCGAGACGATCGAGCAGCTGCAGGCGGCCTACCACCGTTTCCTGCAGACCGAGCTCGGTCACGCGCTCGACCCGGTGTGGTCGGTGGCGGCCCTGCACCGTCCGGCCGAGTTCAACAAGAGCCACGTGCCGGCGTTCCTCGCGGGGGAGGAGCCGAAGGCCTACGTCTGCGTCTACCCGTTCAACCGGTCCTACGACTGGTATCTCATCGACGGGACCGAGCGGCGGGACATGCTCGTCGAGCACGGCCAGATGGCGCGCGACTTCCCCGACGTGCGGGCCAACACGATCTCGGCGTTCGCGCTCGGTGACTACGAGTGGATCCTCGCGTTCGAGGCCGATGAGCTGCACCGGATCGTCGACCTGATGCGCGAGCTGCGGGCGGCCAAGGCCCGGTTGCACGTGCGCGAGGAGGTCCCCTTCTACACCGGCCCGCGCGTCGAGGTCGCCGAGATGGTGGCCTCGCTGCGCTGAGGCTGCACCCCGTGGATAGGCTTGAACCATGGCTGATGTGACGCAGGACCGGGATTTCAGCGGCCTCCGGGCGATGTTCCTCAACGGGACGCTCAAGAAGTCCCCGGAGACGTCGAACACCGAGGGGCTCATCGAGGTCAGCGCCTCGATCATGCGCAAGCACGGCGTCGACGTTGAGGTCCTCCGGGTGATCGACCACGACATCGCCACGGGCACCTATCCAGACATGCGCGAGCACGGTTGGCAGACCGACGCGTGGCCGCAGATCTGGGACCGGGTCAAGGCTAGCGACATCCTCGTCATCGCCGGGCCGATCTGGCTGGGCGACAACTCGAGCATGACGAAGCGGGCCATCGAGCGCCTGTACGCCCAGTCGGGGCAGCTGAACGAGCAGGGGCAGTACATCTTCTACGGTCGGGTCGGAGGTGCGTTGATCACCGGCAACGAGGACGGCGTCAAGCACTGCACGATGAACATCCTCTACAGCCTGCAACACCTCGGCTACACGATTCCGCCCCAGGCGGACGCCGGCTGGATCGGCGAGGTCGGCCCCGGACCGTCCTACCTCGACGAGGGATCAGGCGGGCCGGAGAACGAGTTCACCAACCGGAACACGACGTTCATGACGTGGAACCTCATGCACGTTGCCCGGATGATCCGCACGGCCGGCGGCATCCCGGCCTACGGCAACCAGCGCTCGGCCTGGGACGACGGCGAGCGGTTCGACTTCGTGAAGCCGAACCCCGAGTACCGCTAGAACCAGCCAAGAGCACCCGTGCGGCGCACCACAAAGGCGATTGCCCTGCGGTGCGCCGGACGAGGTCCTCTTGAGGGTTATCGCTGCATCGGCGCGCCGAGGGTGAGCGCCTTGCCGCCCAGCTCCTGGGTCATCGCGTCATAGAAGATGTAGGCGAAGACTGCGCAGAAGCCAAAGCAGGTGATCCCGCCGAGCGTGGCCCACAGCTTGGCGCCAGTCAGGACGAACGCGAGAACGAACGCGAACGTCACGGTGACGAGGACGAAGCCGAGGGTGAACGCCATGGGCAGGCGGAGCGTGGCCAGGGTCAGGAGGGCGAAGACGATCAGGAAGGAGAGGACGTACGCCGCCTGGATGTTCTGGATCTGCGTCGCGGCGACCGCGGCGTCCTTCGAGAGCCCCAGCCAGCCGTTGACGATCGCCAGGAGCAGGACCGCGAAGCTCATCCAGAATGCCGAAAAGGTGCCGAAGATGCCGGCCACCGCACTCTGGCCGAGCCGACTCGCCCAGACCGCCGCAATGAGCAGGAAGATGCCGGCAGAGAAAAAGGTGACGGGGATCATGCCGCCCGCGTTCGTGGCGGTGTCGAGGTAGCCCACCAGCCAGAGCCCGAGCGTGATGCCGCTCGGCAGGAAGGTCGGAAGACCAAGAAGGGCGGGGTTCCCGGGTGGCGCTACAGGGGATTGTGCAGCAACGTCGGCTGCGACGGCGGTTTCCGTGCTCAAGGCCATGCTCCTCACTGGGATGAACCGGACCGCCATGGCCCGTGCCAGAAGTGTGGAGGGTCACACAGTATGCCGTCACCTGCCCGATCAGCGGAGACAGATGCCCGGTTGGGCAGGTCGATCCTGTCCCGCTACCTCTCCGAGGGTGGGCTCGCGTGAGGCCTACGGAGAGGTAACCCGTCGTCGCGCCAGCGTGGGGCCAGGGCCGCTCAGGCCTTGGGCTCCAAGGTGATACTGATCGAGTTGATGCAGTACCGCTGGTCCGTGGGGGTGCCGTAGCCCTCACCCTCGAAGACGTGGCCCATGTGTGAGCCGCAGTTCCCGCACCGCACCTCGGTCCTCGTGGACCCGAAGCTGCGGTCCACGACGTACTCGACCCGGTCCTCGGCGAGAGGGGCGAAGAAGGACGGCCAACCGCAGTGCGACTCGAACTTCGTGTCACTGCGGAACAGCTCGCTGCCGCACGCCCGGCAGGAGTAGACGCCCTCGGTCGAGGTGTCGGTGTACTCACCGACGAAGGCCCGCTCGGTCCCCGCCTTGCGCAGCACGTCGTACTCGGCGGGGGTCAGCTCGGCGCGCCACTGCTCGTCGGTCTTGCTCACGGCATACGTGCTCTTGGTCTGGTCCTTCTTCACGGGGCTCTCCTCGGGTGCGCGGTGACTCCGCAGTCATTCTTGACGACAGGTCCTTCCTGACAACAACAGCATGCCGGGGGATCGTTCCCCGCCCCACCCCCACGTCATCCCTCGGTAACCTCGCGAACATCCCCCGGGTCAGCAGGCCCAGCCGGCGATCACGGCGATCAGCCAGGTGACGTTCTCGACCCAGGTGGCGTGCGGGCCCGGCTTCGGCACGCAGTCAGTCCGGACCTGGAGGGCGGCCGAGACGCTCCCGCCGTCGCTGGCCGTGACGCGGACCTGATGGGTGCCGACGCTGGTTGTGCGCGGGACGGCAATCGCGGACCTGGCGTGTCCCGACGCGTCCGTGGTCACCGACGCGAGCGGCGGCCCGCCGTCGATCGAGACGGACAGCGGCGCGTTCGGTGCGAACCCATCCATCCTCACCCCCACGGACTTGCCGGCATCCTGCCTCGCCGGGGAGAGCGCCACGGTGCCGAGCCTGACCGGCACCGCCTTGACGCTCAGGGGGGCCGAGGCGGTGGCGCCGTCAGCACTGGCGACCGTCACGGTGTGCGCACCGGTGGTGGTGACCGTGGGAATCGGCAAGGCGAACGTCGCGGCGCCGGTGCCGTCCGTGGTCACCGTGCCGGCCACCGCCGCGTCGAGCGAGACGGAGAAGGCCCGGTTGGGGTACCAGCCGGAGAGGGCGACCTGCACGCTGCCACCGACGACCACCGAGGCCGGGTCGAGGGCCACGGTGCCGGTGCGGACGCTCGGCCGAATGCGGGTCACCTGCGGGTCGTGGTCCGAGGACTGCACCGAGAACTCGGCGTTGACGTGGACCACGTCGTACTCGGCGTCCGTGACCGCCTTCGACAGGAGGATGTGGTCGAGGACCTGCGAGATGCCGTTGAAGACGTAGGTGTAGCGCGCGTTCGCCGGCAGCGTGGTGATGAGGTCGGTCAGGGTCGCACCGTTGTCCGTCAGCCGCTGCATGGATGGGGAGAACTGGTAGTCGTTGAGGTCGCCCGCGATCACGATGTTGGCGCCGGGGTCGGCCGCGAGCACCTGCTTGACGAAGGTGTTCAGCACGGTGGCCTGTTGGCCGCGCTGCACCTCGGAGCTGCGGTCCGGCGGCTGGAAACGACCGTCGGCGCTCTGGTCACCACCCTTGGAGTTGAAGTGGTTGGCCACGACGATGACCTTCTTGCCCTGGAAGAGGAACTCCCCTGCGAGTGGCTTGCGGGAGCTGGTCCAGGCCGGGTTGGTCGGGTCGACCCGGCCCGGGTTGAGCGAGAGACCGGCCGTGCCGTCGGGGGTGGTGGCCACGGTCACCGCTGTCGTCGAGTCGCCCTTGGTCCCGGGTGCCAGGGTGACGCGCTCGGCGTTGTAGAGGAAGGCCACCCGGATGTTGCCGCCCGGCTGTCCGCCGTCCCGGCCGTCGACGGGGTCGATCCCGGACCACGTGTATGCCGGGCCGCCGGCAGCCGTGATCGCTGCGGCGAGCTTGCTGAGGGTGACCTCGGCGGCGACCGTGCCGTCGTTGGTGGCGCCGCTGTTGTCCTGGATCTCCTCCAGGGTGATGACGTCGGGGGACTTCAGGTTGGTGACGACACCGGCGCCGAGCTGGGCGTACTTGGCGTCCGTGTCGCCGGGAGCGAGGTTCTGGACGTTGTAGGTCGCGACCGAGAGCCGGTCGGCCGCGGCGGGTCGTGCCGTGCTGGCGGCCAGGTGGTTGTCCCGGTGGGCGCCGAGTGTGGTGGCGGCGATGCCGTAACCCCCGAAGCCCGACCCCTCGACCGGGCCGCTGGTGACGCCGGTCAGCTCGTCGCCGACGTTGGCCGCGGGGACGAGCCCGTTGGTGGGGGAGATGCGGAGGCGACCGGTCGGGACGTCGGTGTAGCCACCGAGGTAGGTGCCGCCGCGGGGGGTGGCGTGGTCGGCCGGCCTGGTCGTCACGTAGATCTCGCCGAACCTCGGCTTTCCCGGGCCGATGACGCGGGCATCGCTGACCTGGACGAGCATGCCCTCGTGGGCCTCCCAGAACTCCATCGCCGTCGCGGCCGGGTTGACGGTGGTGATTGACTCGACGTTGCCGCCGGCGACGACCGGGGCGTAGGCGTCGGGCACCGTGGTCGGGGTCAGGGCCAGTGCGGCTGGGATCGGGTTGCCCCTGCTGAGCGTGGTGACCGTCGTCGGGGTGACCTCCGTCGTCGACAGGTTGGCGGTCGTGCGGACGGTCTCACCTGAGCGCAGCGGGTAGAAGTCCGACACGGCGCCGGTGACGAGGACGGAGTCGCCGACGGTGGGGACGACGCTGGAGGAGAAGACGAAGAGCGCCGAGGAGGCCGACGTCCGGGCCGCGTCCGGCGCGGTCTGCTGGATCCAGAACCCTCGCGTCCGCCCGGAGGTGCGCACTGCCGTGACGATGCCGGCCACCTTCTCGACGGTGGTCCTGTCCAGTGGCGAGACGAACCCGTCGCCCTGGACGTCCTGGACGGTCCTCGGTCCCGGGATGCACTCTGCCGGAGTGGGGGTGGCCGAGCAGTCCGTGCCCGCGGGGGGCGTGGCGCCCACGGCCTTGGGGGTGGGCGCCGCCACGGTGAAGTCCGCGAGGTTGTCACCGGTGTTGGTGAAGGGGGTGAGGGTCCGCTGGGCCGATGTGATGTTCGACGTCACCGGTGTCGGGTGACCGCCGGCCGCGTCGTTCGCGGCTCCGTAGCCGACGAAGTCGACGACGCCGACGGCCGTGGAGCAGGCCGCGGCGCAGCCGGTGAGGGCGGTGCCCACGTTGACGAGGGCGACCTTGCCACCCACGGCGCTCATGGCGAGGGTGCCGACCACGTCCGGCGTCGGCAGCGCCGGCGCGGTGGTGTTGGCGCCCGCCGCCTCGGCGACGAGGTAGAACCCCCCGGGGGCGATCGAGCCGGTCAGGGTGGTGGTGGCGAACGCCGTCCCGGTCGCGCCGGCATACTGCACGGACCAGCCGTCCAGACTCACGGCGATAGTGCCCTTGTTGGAGAGCTCGATGAAGTCGTTGCGGTAGGGCGCGGCGGAGTTCCCGCCGCCGCCGTAGACCTCGCTGATGACGACGTCGGACGACACGTCGACGGCCTGCGCGCTGGGGGAGAAGGCGAGACCGGTGCTGACGACGGCGACGGTGGACAGCGCCGCGACGGCGCCTCGGTGCAGGACGGACATGGGTTCCCGTTCGGGTTCGTGGGGGGGCAGGGTGGCTGCCGCTGGGACGACGTCCCGAGGAGTCCACGTGGGGTGTCAGGACATTCCGCAGGATGCTCGAACCTACGTCGGCGACGTCCTCTCGCGATCCGACGGGAGGTAAACAGCAGGTCAAGGATGGGCGACGCCTCGGAGGAGGCAACCTCTACGCTGGCCACATGGCAGCCGACGCGACCGTCCTCGAGGTTCCCGGCCCGGACGACGTGACGCGCGCGGTCCGGATCTCGAGCCCGACCCGGGTGCTGTGGCCGGATGCCGGCATCACGAAGCTCGACCTCGCGACCTACCTCCTCGCCGTCGGCGACCGGTTCCTGGCGCTCGCCGGACACCGCCCCGTCACCCTGCAGCGCTTCCCGACGGGCATCGAGGGGGAGGAGTTCTACTCTAAGAACCCCCCGAAGGGCGTCCCCGACTACGCCTCGAGCGTGACGGTGACCTACCCCTCCGGTCGCCAGCACCCCCAGCTAGTCATCGACGAGCTGGCGACGGCCGTCTGGGCCGTGCAGATGAACACCATCACCTTCCACCCGTGGCCGGTCACCGTCTCGGCCGCCCCGGGAGCGCTCGACAACCCGGACGAGCTGCGGATCGACCTCGACCCGCAGCCCGGCCGCACCTTCGGCGAGGTCGTCAGGGCGGCCACGACGCTGCGTGAGGTCCTCACCGACGTCGGGCTCACGGCATACCCCAAGACGTCCGGCAACCGGGGCATCCACGTCTACAGCCGGATCCGTCCCGACCACGAGTTCCTCGACGTGCGGCACGGCGTCATCGCGATCGCCCGCGAGCTCGAGCGGCGGCTGCCGGACCTCGTCACGACGGCGTGGTGGAAGGAGCAGCGCGGGGACAAGATCTTCGTCGACTTCAACCAGGCCAACCGCGACCGCACCATCGCGTCGGCCTACAGTCCTCGTCCGCTGCCCGGAGCGCCGGTGAGTATGCCGTGCGGCTGGGACGACCTCGGGGGCCTCACCCCGGGGGACTTCACGGTCGAGACCGTGCCGGATCTCGTTGCCTCCCAAGCAGATCCGTGGGGTGATATCGCGTCGACCGCCGGAGACCTCGGGCCGGCGCTGGCATGGTGGGAGCGCGACGCGGCGGACGGGCTGCCGGAGCTGAACTTCCCCCCGGACTATCCGAAGATGCCGGGGGAGCCGCCGCGGGTGCAGCCGTCGAAGAAGCGCTACGAGGACGAGGACTACCACCCGTCGCAGGGCGGCTACCTGCGCGACAACCCCGAGGAGCCGCCCGAGGGTGGCTCGAGAGGTGCCCGCCGGCCGCGCCGGACGAGCGAGTGACCCGACCTACGATGGCGGCATGGACGACGACCCCACGACGACCCCGCCACCGGACCCTGATGCCGAGCCTGCCGCCGAGCCTGTCGCCGAGCTGACCGACGCCCAGCTCGCCTTCCTCACCTCGGTCTTCGACCTGGCCCGCGAGGGCGAGACCGGCACGGTGGTCGGCTATCTCGACCGCGGCCTGCCGGTGAACCTCACCAACAGCAAGGGCGACACGCTGCTCATCCTGGCGGCCTACCACGAGCACGCCGACCTCGTCCGCGCGCTGCTGAAGCGGGGTGCGGACACGGCCCGGATCAACGAGCGCGCCCAGACCGCGCTGGTCGCCGCGGTGTTCCGGGACCAGGGCGAGATCGTCGCCGACCTGCTCGCGGCCGGCGCCGACCCACAGCTGGGATCGCCCAACGCGCCCGCTGTGGCGGACTTCTTCGCCCTACCCCGGATGAGCGCCCTGCTCTCGTCCGACGGGTGACGCCGGGTCAGGGGGCCGCGAGGACCTCGGCGAGGTCGTATGCGGGCGCCCGGTCGACCTGGTCGAGCCGGCAGGACGTCGCCTCCCGGTCGGGCCGCCAGCGCAGGAAGGTCACAGCGTGGCGGAAGCGCACTCCCTCCATCTGGTCGAAGGCCACCTCGACGACCCGCTCGGGACGGACCGGCACGAAGGACACGTCCTTGCTACCGGAGAACCGGGACCGGTCGGTGGCCGCGTCCAGCACCGTGCCGTCCTCGTCGCGCACGACGAGCGGCTCGAACTCCTCGACGAGCTCCAGCCGGCGCAGGTTGGTGAAGGCCGCGATCCCGCCGACGCCGACCAGCCGGTCCGCACCGTCCTGCTCGGTGAAGAGCCCGAGGAGCAGCGACCCGACACCCTGCCCGGACTTGTGCACGCGGTAGCCGTAGACGACGGCGTCGGCCGTCCGGTGGTGTTTGACCTTGAGCATCGTCCGCTTGCCCGGGGCATACGGCTGGTCGAGCGGCTTGGCGACGACCCCGTCGAGGCCGGCTCCCTCGAAGCGCTCGAACCAGGTGCGGGCGACGTCGGCGTCGGTGGTGACCTGGGTGAGGTGGATCGGGTCGTCGTCCGTGAGTCCCGACAGGGCCTGCTCCAGCCGAGTCCGCCGGTCGCGGAACGGCACGTCGAGCAGCGACGCGCTGCCGAGCGCGAGCAGGTCGAAGCAGACGAGCTCGGCGGGCGTCTCGACCGAGAGCCTGCGGATGCGGGACTCCGCAGGGTGGATCCGCTGCGAAAGGTGCTCCCAGTGCAGCCGCTCCGCGCCGGGTGAGCCGGTCCGGACGACGATCTCTGCATCGACGACGCACTTGTCGGGCAGCAGACGACGCACGTGCTCGACGACCTCGGGGAAGTAGCGGGTCAACGGTTTGCTCCCGCGGCTGGCGAGCTCGATCTCATCGCCGTCCCGCACGATGAGGCACCGGAAGCCGTCCCACTTCGGCTCGTAGAGCAGCCCGCCCGGGACACTGTCCGCGGCGGGCACTCCCTTGACCGCCTTGGCGAGCATGGGCTGGATGGGCAGGTCGATCGGCTGGTCCACCCGCCCATTGTGGTGCCAGCGGCCCCGCCTGACACGATGAGCCCGTGTCATCCACGAAGCAGGCCACGGAAAGACGGCGTCGTGCCGCCCGGGTGACCGGGATCTCCGGCGCCGCAGCCTTCGGCGTCGCCCTCGGTGGTTCCCTCGCCGGCGCGACGGTCTTCGCCCGCAAGGTGCTCACCCCGGACTCGCGCCGGCCCGACGACACCGTGGTGCTCGCCGTCCACGACGACGAGGTCACCCTCCAGCTCGGCCCCGAGACGACGGTGGCGGGTCGCTACGGTCTCTGGCTCGACGGCGGGTCCGGCCATGCCCGGGTCGGCGACGTCATCCGGTCCGACGAGGAGGCGGGGACCGTCGTGCGCAAGCTGCTCAGCGTCGATCGCGGCCACCTCGCCCCCGGTCCGGCCCGCTGGAACGCCTACTACTACTGGGACTCGCCCGCACGCAGCATGGACCTCCCCTCCCGTGACGTCACCGTCGAGAGCGAGCTCGGCCCGATGCCGGCCTGGCTGCTCGAGCCGGAGCGGCCCACCGGCCGCTGGGCCGTCCTCGTCCACGGCCGCGGGGCGCGGCGCGAGGAGTGCCTGCGTGCGCTGCCGACGCTGCGCCGCCTGGGTTACACCACCCTCGTCATCTCCTACCGCAACGACGCCGGCGCCCCGCCGGCTCCGGACGGGCGGTACAACCTCGGGCTGAGCGAGTGGCGCGACGTCGAGGCGGCCATGCAGTATGCCGTGCAGCACGGCGCCGAGGCACTCGTCCTCGGCGGCTGGTCGATGGGTGGGGCGATCACGCTGCAGACCCTCAACCAGTCGCGGCTCAGCGACCTCGTCGAGGCCGTTTTCCTCGACTCGCCCGTCGTCGACTGGGGCGACGTCCTGACCCATCACGCGCGCCTGCGCCGCGTGCCGCAGGTCTTCGGCTGGATGGGCTCGTTGGTCATGGGGCGCCGGGCGACGAGGCGCCTGGCCGGGGTGCACGACCCGGTCGACGTCGCGCGGACCAACTGGGTCGCCCGGGCCGACGAGATCGGCCACCGGATGCTGATCCACCACTCGATCGATGACGAGTTCGTCCCGGTCGGCCCGTCGATCGCCCTGGCCGCGGCGAGGCCGGACCTCGTCACCCTCGAACGCTGGGACACCGCGCGGCACTGCAAGGAGTGGAACCTCGACCCGCAGCGCTGGGAGCGGGTCCTGGCCGACTTCCTGCAGCCCGGACGTCAGCAGTCGGGGGCCCCGGTCGGGCACTGCAGCTGAGGGACAGCCCGCTCAGGCGCGCAGCCACCGGCCCATCAGGGTGCCGTCCTGCTCGACGAGGACCCGCGGTGTGAACGCGTCGTCGCGCCCGCCGCCCGTCGAGATGCGGGGCCCGTCACCGACGACGACCCGCGGCGTCACCGACAGGCACAGCTCGTCGACGAGACCCGCCGCGAGGAACGAGCCGAGCAGGCGCGGGCCGCCCTCGGTCAGCGCCCGCGTCCAGCCCCGCTCGGCCAGCTCGTCCATCAGCCCCACGAGGTCGACGTGGCCCTGGCCGCACACGAGGACGTGCTCCGTGCCGAGCTGTTCGCGCGCGGAGTCCAGCCCTTCGGAGCCGCCGTGGGTGACGAGGAGGACGGTGCCCCCCTCGGCCTCGACGAGCCTCGGCGGCACCTGGCCGCGTGCCGAGACGACGACCAGCGGAAGGGCCGGGCTCAACCCCGCGTCGGCCCGCGCAGCGCGCCACCGGTCGTCCACCGTCAGGGCCGGATAGCCTTCCTGCCGTGCGGTGCCGGCGCCGACGACCACGACGTCGCTGAGGGCGCGCAGGAGCTCGAAGACGATGTGGTCGGCCTCGGTGTTGATCGACCCCGACTGGCCGTTGGCGCCGGTCACGCTGCCGTCCACGCTGCACGCGAAGTTGGCGCGGAGCCACCGCCGGGAGGTGCGGGGCACGGCGTACGCGGCGGCGAGGGCGGCGTCCTCCAGGCCGGAGCCAAGGGTGGGGGCGTCGGTGACAGGGGAGTCGGCGAGCAGCAGGCGCATGCCGCGAGTATGCCGAGTCGCCGCCCGCCGTTCACCGGCGCGGTAGGGCAGGATGACCGGATGGGCCACAAGACGTCACGAAAGCATGCGAAGAAGACGACCGAGGCCGCTGAGGCAGCCGTCCTGCCGTTGGATGCCGAGGAGGTGCAGGTCGTCGGCGAGCCCTCGATGTCGGACCTGCTCCGCGTCGACAAGGGCTTCGTCCTCGCGGAGGTGGATTGCGAGTCGACACCGGGGTTCTCGGGCGGAAAGTCGGCCGGGACGGAGGCACTGGCCCTGCACGCGCCCGAGGTGGGGGAGTGGCAGGAACGGCTCTTCGCGGAGTCGAGGGCCGGCAGCAAGCGGGCCCTCCTGCTCGTCATCCAGGGCATGGACACGTCCGGCAAGGGTGGCATCATGCGCCACGTCGTTGGGGCCGTCGACCCCGAAGGCGTGCGGACGACCGCGTTCAAGGCGCCCACCGAGCAGGAGCGTCAGCACGACTTCCTCTGGCGGATCCGCGCCGCGCTGCCGCACGCGGGCACGGTCGGCGTGTTCGACCGCTCGCACTACGAGGACGTGCTCGTCGTCCGCGTCCACGAGCTCGTGCCGCAGGCCGAGTGGTCAAAGCGCTACGCCCAGATCAACGCCTTCGAACGCCAGGTCGTCGGCTCGGGCACCGAGATCATCAAGGTCATGCTGCACGTCTCCGCGGACGAGCAGAAGGCCCGGCTCACCCAGCGGCTGGAGCGGCCAGACAAGCACTACAAGTGGAACCGCGCCGACATCGACGAGCGTCAGCTGTGGCCCGACTACATGGAGGCCTACCAGGTCGCGCTCACGAAGTGCTCGACCAAGGGCGCCCCATGGCATGTCGTGCCCGCGAACAAGAAGTGGTACGCCCGGTATGCCGTGCAGCGCCTCCTGCTCGACCGGCTCGAGGCCATGGCGCCGGAATGGCCCGACATGGGGATCGACGTCGAGGCAGAGCTGGCCCGTTTCGACGCCAGCTGACCACCGGCCGTGACCGTCCCCTTCCCTGAGCCCACCAGCCCTCGCGGGGACCGCCGTGTGGTGCTGCTCGACTATCTCGACCACTTCCGGTCGGTGGTCCGGGCCAAGGCCGCCGGTCTCTCCGACGATCAGCTGAGAACCAGTCTCGTCGGCTCGGGCTGGACGCCCCTGGAGCTCATCAAACATCTTGTCAACGTCGAACGCCGCTGGCTCGTCTGGGGTTTCGCGGGACTCGAGGTCGACGACCCGTGGTCGGACAGACGCGACGGACGCTGGTTCGTCGCTCCGCAGGAGTCACTCGAGGGGCTGCTCGGTGCCCTGACGGCAGGCGGGGAGCGCACCCGGGCAATCGTCATGCAGCACGCGCTGACGGACGTCGGGGCGCCCGGTGAGCGCTGGGCCGGCGCCGACCCGGCATCGCTCGAGAGGGTGCTGCTGCACGTCATCCAGGAGTTCGCCCGACACGTCGGTCACCTCGACATCGTCTGCGAGCTGCACGGCGGCCCGACGGGGGAGTGAGCCGTCTCAGCCGATGGTTGAAGCCTATACTTCCTGCCCGGGGACACTTAGGTTCTCACTCACTGCGTTTCTCGTTCGCTGCCCCTTCGACCCCGGGAGTCCCGCATGTCCACGACCGACGAGCTCCTCGAGAGCGCCGAGGCGTATGCCTCGTCCTTCACCAAGGGCGACCTCCCGCTGCCCCCCGCGCGCAAGATCGCGATCGTCGCCTGCATGGACGCCCGCCTCAACCCCTACGGCCTGCTCGGCCTCTCGGAGGGCGATGCCCACGTCATCCGCAACGCGGGCGGCGTGATCACGGCAGACGAGATCCGCTCGTTGTCGATCAGCCAGCGGCTGCTCGGGACCGAGGAGATCATCCTCATCCACCACACCGACTGCGGGATGCTGACCTTCACCGACGACGAGTTCAAGCAGTCGATCCAGGAAGAGACCGGCATCAAGCCGGAGTGGGCTGCAGAGGCGTTCTCCGACCTCGACGCTGACGTGAGGCAGTCCCTCGCCCGCGTCCAGGGCAGCCCCTTCATCCCCAAGAAGCACAGCGTCCGCGGGTTCATCTACGACGTCACCGACGGCCGTCTGCGCGAGGTCGTCTGAGCGCCGTCCGAGCGTCGTCTGGGGCCTGCGCCTGCACCTCGGCAGCAGGGGTCAGGCGAAGGCGCGGTCGATGATCGCGCCGCCCGCACCGACGAGGTCGGGGGGCAGCGTCCCGAACGTTTGACCCTTCGCTCCGCCGAGCCGGCTAGCCACGAACGCCTCCGCGACGGGGGCGGGGCAGTAGCGCACGACGAGCGATGCCTGCAGCACCAGGGCGAGGGCCTCGACGAGCCGCCGGGCGCCGGCCTGGGCCGCGACCGCGTCGCCCGTCAGGACGCCGTGGGCCTGCGTCATGGCACCGTCGATGGCCTCGTCGAGGCGACGGTCGAGACCGCGGGCGAGGGTGAGCTCCTTCTCGAAGGCGTCGAGCGCCTGTGGCTCTCGGGTGACGGCGCGCAGGACGTCGAGGGCGTTGACGTTGCCCGAGCCTTCCCAGATCGAGTTCAGCGGCGCCTCGCGGTAGAGCCGTGCCAGGCCGTTCTCCTCGACGTAACCGTTGCCGCCCAGGCACTCCAGCGCCTCGGCGACCATCGGCGCGGTCCGCTTGCAGACCCAGTACTTGCCGACGGCAACGGCCAGCCGGGAGAACGCGGTGTCACCCTCGTCGACGGCGTGCGCCAGCCGGGTCGCGAGCAGGGTCGCCGCCTCGGACTCCAGTACGAGGTCGGTCAGGACGTTGCGCATCAGCGGCTGGTCGACGAGGAGGTGCCCGAAGGCGCTGCGGTGTCGCGTGTGGTGGACGGCGCGGACGAGCGCCTGGCGCATGGTGGCGGCGGAGCCGAGGACGCAGTCGAGGCGCGTTGCCGAGACCATGTCGATGATGGTGCGCACGCCGCGTCCCTCCTCGCCGAGACGAGAGCCCCACGTGCCGTCGAGCTCGACCTCGGACGAGGCGTTGGAGCGGTTGCCGAGCTTGTCCTTGAGGCGTTGCAGCGCAAAGGGATTGCGCGTCCCGTCCTCGAGCACGCGGGGCACGACGAAGCAGGTCACCCCGGCGGGCGTCAGCGCGAGCATGAGGAACACGTCGCTCATCGGGGCCGAGCAGAACCACTTGTGCCCGGTCAGTCGATAGGTCTCGCCCGGAAGGGGCCCGCCCGGGGTCGCGAAGGCCTGCGTGGTGTTGGAGCGGATGTCGGAGCCACCCTGCTTCTCCGTCATCCCCATGCCGGACAGTGCCCCGCGCTTCGCGCCGACCGGCCGCAGCGCCGGCTCGTAGTCTCGCGAGGCGAGCTTGGGGACCCACACCGCCGCGAGGGTGGGGTCGGTCAGCAGGGCCGGCGCCGCGGCATACGTCATGGAGACCGGGCAGCCGTGGCCCGCCTCGACCTGGCTCCAGACCAGGAAGCCGACGGCCCGTCGCAGGTGCGCCGCGCTGCCGGCGGGCCTCGTCCACGGCTCGGCGGTCAGCCCTGCACCGACGGCGACCTCGACGAGGGAGTGCCACGCCGGGTGGAACTCGACGTCGTCGAGGCGTTCGCCGCTCGGCGCGTGGGTCCGCAGCCGCGGAACGTTGCGGTCGGCCTGGTCTCCCCACTCCATCGCCTGCGCCGAACCGGCCCGCTGGCCGAGGTCGTGCAGGCCGCCGAGATCGCCGGGGTCGCCCCAGCGGTCCATCGCCTCCACGAGGACGGCATCGCGGCCGAAGAGGTCGTATGCCGTCAGAGCCGGGACCTGGTTCGTCACCACGTGCGTCGCCACATGGTGAGGCTAGTCGTCCCGGCCCCCCTGACCCGGCGGATTCCTTTGCGCTTCCGTGACACCCGCTGCCCGTGTCACACGCCGGCACCGGCCGGTCTCGCCGCTAGCGTGGGGCTCGATGACGATCAGAGCCCGGCTCCGGCGCGAACTGGACAAGGTCCAGGGCGCGACGACCAGTGCGCGGCTGGTCCTGGAGACGATCCGCGCGTGCCTGCGCTACCGGGTGACGGGGCTGGCCTCCGAGGCGGCGTTCTTCATGCTCCTGTCACTGCCGCCACTCGTCCTCGCGCTCTTCGGCGGGGTGGGCTACGTCGGGCAGTGGCTGGGCACCAACGCCGTCGCCGAGGTGACACACGCGATCAGCGGGTATGCCGCGCAGTTCCTCACCGAGCAGAGCATCACCTCCGTGCTCGTCCCGACCGTCGACGACGTGTTCCGCGGCGGCCGGTTCGACCTCGTGTCCATCGGGTTCCTGCTCGCCCTGTGGTCGGGCTCGCGCGCCCTCAACGTCTTCGTCGACACGATCTCGATCATGTACGGGCAGAGCGGGGTCCGGGGGATCGTGCGGACGCGCGCGCTGTCCTTCTCGCTCTACCTCATCGCCCTCGTCTTCGGCGTGCTGATCATCCCGCTCGTGCTCATCGGCCCGACGGTCATCGACGGCTGGCTGCCCGAGCGGGTGCGGTTCCTCGGGGTCCTCTACTGGCCGGTCGTCGTCGTGGCGACCATCGGTGCGCTGACCACGCTGTTCCACATCTCGACGCCGCACCGGTCCCGGTGGTGGCGCGACCTGCCGGGGGCGGTGCTCGCGCTGGTGATCTGGGTGCTGGCCTCCTTCGTCGTCCGCGGGGCGGTGGGGGCCTCGCTCGACGGGACGTCGATATATGGCCCGTTGTCGGCGCCCATCGTCATCCTCATCTGGCTCTACGCGCTGGCCATCGCGGTCCTCATCGGGGCCGGGCTCAACGCGGCGACCCGGGTGGTGTGGCCGGTCGAGACGCGGGTCAGCTCCAGCGCCCGCCTGGTGGCGTGGGCGAGGCAGGAGGTGGAGCGACGTCGATCGCCGCTGGACTACGGGCAGGACCCGGCGGTGGACGAGGAGCTGCTCGCGCAGGAGCAGCAGTACATCGACGGGTCGTGGTCGGGTAGGGCGTCCGGAGCGGCCGCAGAGTCGCGTCGTCAAGCGTCGTGAGCGGCACCCCAGAAGCCCCCCGATCCGGTTTTGGAAACGTGCGGAGAATCCGCTAATGTCTACAAAGCATCGAGCGGGGAAGTTACACCGCTGATGTTTACGCGGACATAGCTCAGTTGGTAGAGCGCAACCTTGCCAAGGTTGAGGTCGCCGGTTCGAGCCCGGTTGTCCGCTCGGAGGCTTGACGCCTTCACGGTGGAGTGGCCGAGAGGCGAGGCAGCGGCCTGCAAAGCCGCGTACACGGGTTCAAATCCCGTCTCCACCTCACGTATACGTTTACCCAAGTTCACGCTAAAAACAAGGCCCGAAGCTCGATCCGGGGCGATTGGCGCAGTGGTAGCGCGCTTCCTTGACACGGAAGAGGTCACTGGTTCAAACCCAGTATCGCCCACCGACACGAAACGGCTCCTGACCTGCGGAAACGCAGACTAGGGGCCTTTCGTTTTGGCCCCGCGTGCACCTTGTGTGCATCTAGCGAGGGAGAGACACCAGCCATGACCGCACAACCCTTCACCGCCACGCACACCCGATGGTGTGCCCGCGCCCACGACGAGATCGCCTGCCTCGGCAAGGAACGCCAGGTCACGATCAGCGGCGAGTCGTCCGTGCGCCTCACGGACGACTCCTACCGGAAGCCGTACATGGCGGCCGTGCTCTCCGACGTCGCCGGCCAACCTCATGTCCACATCGGCTACGACGAGGAGGTCGGGCACTACCTCACCGTCAGGGAGGCGCACTCCTACGCCCTCGAGATCCTGTTCCTCGTGGCTCAGGCTGAGGGGCAGATCCGATGACCACCATGACACACGCCTCGTGGTGTACCGATCACGTCCACGACGACGCTGACCCGGCGACGTTCATCCAGGAGCACGACGCCTGCCAGGGGCTGATTTTGCGCGAGCGTGGGGTCCAGGTCGTCATCGAGGACTCCGAGGACAACGGCGTCACCGTCACCGTGTTCGCAGATGACGTCAGCCTCACCGCCGCTCAGGCCCGCGACATGGCTCAGGCGCTCCTCAAGGCCGCGGACATCGTCGAGGCTGCATCGTGAGCGGCGCGACGGTCAGCAGGGTCAGCCCGCTCGAGGAGCGCCTGAACGACGTCATCCGAAGCCGGCTCCACGACAAGGGAGCCACCGCGTCGGACGTCGCCGACTGGACCGGGATCAGCGTCCTGAGGGTCCAAAAACGCATGGACAACCAGGCGCCGTGGCCCGTGAATGAGCTGTACGCGGTCGCGCTGTTCCTCGGCACCCTCCCCTCGGTCCTCGTCATCGAGGCCGGCGAGGAGGCGACGTGAGAACCGACGACACCACGGAGCAGGGAGAAGCACCGTGACCGAGTAC
>NZ_JBKJPP010000005.1:0-34439 GCF_046595215.1 Lapillicoccus sp.
GAGGACCCGTACGAGAACCTCGGCGCACAGCTCGCCAAGGAGGTCGCCACCAAGACCAACGATGTCGCCGGTGACGGCACGACCACCGCGACCGTTCTGGCCCAGGCCATGGTCAAGGAAGGCCTGCGCAACGTTGCCGCCGGTGCCGCCCCGTCCTCGCTCAAGCGCGGCATCGACGCCGCTGTCGAGGCTGTCAACGCCCGGCTGCTCGAGGCTGCTCGCGACGTCGAGGGCAAGGAAGAGATCGCTCAGGTTGCCGGCCTCTCGGCGCAGGACCCGATCATCGGTGGCCTGATCGCCGAGGCGTTCGACAAGGTCGGCAAGGACGGAGTCATCACGGTTGAGGAGTCCCAGACCGCGATCACCGAGCTTGAGTTCACCGAGGGCATGCAGTTCGACAAGGGCTACCTCTCGCCGTACTTCGTGACCGACCCCGAGCGCATGGAGGCCGTCCTCGAGGACCCCTACATCCTGGTCGCGAACCAGAAGATCTCCAACGTCAAGGACATGCTCCCGATCCTCGAGAAGGTCATGCAGAGCGGCAAGCCGCTCGTCATCCTCTCCGAGGACGTCGAGGGCGAGGCGCTCGCGACGCTGGTCGTCAACAAGATCCGCGGCACTTTCCGCTCCGCAGCCGTCAAGGCGCCTGGCTTCGGTGACCGCCGCAAGGCCATGCTGCAGGACATCGCGATCCTGACCGGCGGCCAGGTCGTTTCCGAGGAGGTCGGTCTCAAGCTTGAGAACGCCACCCTCGACCTGCTCGGCCGGGCCCGCAAGATCGTCATCACCAAGGACGAGACGACCATCGTCGAGGGCTCGGGCGACGCCGACCAGATCTCTGGCCGGGTCAACCAGATCAAGGCCGAGATCGAGAAGAGCGACTCCGACTACGACCGCGAGAAGCTTCAGGAGCGTCTCGCCAAGCTCGCTGGCGGCGTCGCCGTCATCAAGGCGGGCGCGGCCACCGAGGTCGAGCTCAAGGAGCGCAAGCACCGCATCGAGGACGCCGTGCGCAACGCCAAGGCTGCCGTCGAGGAGGGGATCGTCGCCGGTGGTGGCGTCGCCCTGATCCAGGCCGTCAAGACGGTCTTCGCCACCCTCCAGCTCGAGGGTGACGAGGCCACCGGCGCGAACATCGTCCGCGTCGCGGCCGAGGCTCCGCTCAAGCAGATCGCCATCAACGCAGGTCTCGAGGGTGGGGTCGTGGCCGAGAAGGTCCGCAACCTCGACAAGGGTCACGGCCTGAACGCCGCGACCGGTGAGTACGTCGACATGCTCAAGGCCGGCATCAACGACCCGGTGAAGGTCACCCGGTCCGCGCTGCAGAACGCCGCGAGCATCGCCGCGCTCTTCCTCACGACCGAGGCCGTCATCGCCGACAAGCCGGAGAAGTCGCAGCCGGCCATGGGTGGCGGCGGCGACGAGATGGGTGGAATGGGCGGGATGGGCTTCTGAGCCCAACCTGACCCCGCAACGCCCGGAGGGCGGTTCTCCCGAGAGGGGGAGCCGCCCTTCCTGGCGCGCCGGCGGCAGGGGTCACCCGGCATACCCCGCGGTGGGCCGCGCTGCGGGCTCAGTGGGCGAACATGCCCCGCACCCCGTCCTCGGTGCTCTGGTAGGTGCTCCCAGCGCGGGCGGTGAGCTCGGCGATCTGGGCGAGATCGCCGCGGAGGCGCTGCTGCAGCGCCGCCCACTCGGCGACGACGGCCTGGAACTCGGTGGCCGCCGTCCCGGTCCAGGCGCCCTCGAGCGAGGTGAGCCGAGAGTGCATCGCGCCGACGGACGACTCGATCTCGCCGGCGATGGTGGTCATGTCGCTCGAGGCGGCGTGGATGCGCTCGGTGTCGACGGTGAAGGCCATGTCGTGCTCCTCGGTGCTGGTGGGGCGGGGTGTGCGGTCAGTCACGACCGTAGGCAAGAGCGCGGGAGGTGCCCACCCGTTGTCCACAGGGGCGCCGAGCGAGGCGCTAGCGTGGGCCGCAAATGAGCATCTGGATCGACCAACCCATGTGGCCGCGCTGGGGCACGGTCTTCGCCCACCTGATCAGCGACGTCTCGTATGCCGAGCTGCACGACTTCGCGGCGTCGGTCGGGATCTCGCGGCGGGCGTTCGACGGCGACCACTACGACATCCCGCACGAACGCTTCGACGAGGCGGTCGCGGCCGGGGCCGTGACGGTCGACGGTCACGAGCTGGTCCGTCGGCTTGTGGCGAGCGGTCTGCGGATCAGGAAGCGGCGCGGTGAGAGGGCCCTGGTGTCGCACCGCGACGTGCGGCTGCACGACGGCGAGCGGTTCACCGTGGACGTCATCGCCGGACCCAAGGCCCCTCCGTGCGACCCCCGGACCGGGGCCGCCGCGGTCTTCGTGCGCGACGCCGACGGACGGTTCGCCGTGGTGCACTCGGTCCGGCGGGGTGTCTGGGGAGCGCCCGGGGGAGGCCGGGAGGAGGGGGAGTCCGATGTCGAGTGCGCCGTGCGGGAGGTGTGGGAGGAGACCGGGTTGAGCGTCGACCCCGAGGCACTCCAGCGGTGCGGCTTTGAGCGGATCACCTTTGCGGACAGGCCGTCTGGTCGCTGGATGCACATGGTCAACTACGCGGCCGTGTTCGCGGTGACACTCGCCGAGCGCGAGCCCGTGTTGCGCCTCGCGCAGGACGACGTCGACGCCGTGGAGTGGGTTGACCTGGACGAGTTCGAGCGGCGGTGCTCGGGGGAGTTCTGGTGGCCGCTGGTCGAGCACCTCTTTGGCGCGCGTTGATGTCACGGGCAGGACTCGGCAGCCGGCCGCACGGGGTGCTGCGGGTGGGCCTCCTCGCGGCACTGGCGATGACCGCGTTCGCGGCGAACTCCGTCCTGGCCAGGCTGGCCCTGGACGGCGGCGGGATCGATCCGGGGACCTTCACCGTGATCCGTCTGTCGGCGGGCGCGTCCGTCCTGGTGCTCATCGTCCGCGCGTCGGCTCGGGCGGATCGTCGGCGTTGGGCGGGTGCGGGGTCCTGGCCGTCGGCGGCCCTGCTCCTGACCTACGCGGGCGCGTTCTCCTTCGCCTACGTCAGCCTGGGGGCCGCGACCGGCGCTCTCGTGCTCTTCGGCGTGGTGCAGACCGTCATGTTCACTGCGGCCCTGCGATCGGGAGAACGTCCCGGCGTTGCCGGCTGGTCCGGGCTCGCCCTCGCGGTCGCGGGGCTTGTCCTGCTCGTCGCACCGGGCGTCTCGCGGCCGGACCCGGTCGGCGCCCTGCTCATGGCCCTGGCGGGGGTCGCATGGGCGGGGTACACGCTCCGGGGTCGGGGGGCCGGCCACCCGGTCCTGGTCACGGCCGGCAACTTCCTGCGCAGCGTGCCCATGGCCCTGGCGGTGGGGGTGCCCGTGTTGCTGCTCCACCGGGAGGGTGTGCACATCGGCCAACAGGGCGCCGTGCTGGCCGTCCTCTCGGGTGCGGTCGCCTCCGGGCTCGGATATGTCCTCTGGTACACCGTGCTGCCCTGGCTGACCCGCGTGCAGACCGGCATCGTCCAGCTGGCGCCGGCTCCGCTTGCGGCGATCGGCGGGCTGGCCGTGCTGGCTGAACCCCTCACCAGCAGAGTCCTGCTGGCGTCTCTGCTGATCCTCGGCGGGGTGCTGATCGGCATGTGGCGACCGCGAGGGAGGACGTGACCGCAGACGACGCGGACGGTGCCCACCCACCGCGACGACGATAGCGGCGCGCCGTTAGCCTGAGGACATGAGCGACGCTGACATCAACTTCTACTTCGATCCGGTCTGTCCGTTCGCGTGGATGACCAGCACATGGGTGCGCCGGGTCATGGCTCAGCGTGACTACACGGTGGACTGGCGGTTCATCTCCTTGCGGATGATCAACGCGAACGTCGACTACGACGCCCACTTCCCTCCGGAGTACGAGGCGGGGCACACCGCGGGCCTGCGGCTGCTGCGGGTGGCCGCAAAGGCACGCGAGGACCACGGTCGAGCGGCCATCGGGCCCCTGTATGCCGCGATGGGCCGGAGCATCTTCGACTCACCACCCGACTCCAGCCAGGACGAGCCCACCCGTGACCACCGCGGCACGGCCGCCTTCGTCGAGCCCATCCTCGTCGCGGCCGGTCTGCCGCCCGATCTGGCGCTCGCCCTGGACGATCCGTCGTTCGACGCCGAGATCCGCGCCGAGACGGACGAGGCCCTCGCACTCACCGGAAAGGACGTCGGCACGCCGATCATCCACTTCGAGCCGCCGACGGGGGTGGCGTTCTTCGGGCCCGTCATCAGCCGGCTGCCGAGCGAGGACGACGCAGTGCGGCTGTGGGACCACGTGGTGGGCCTCGCCAGCTTTCCCGGATTCGCAGAGCTGAAGCGCAGCCTTCGGGAGCTCCCTCAGCTGCGCGGTCTCGGTGTGGAGGTGGACGAGGTCGGTGTGCAGGAGGACTGGCACGGCGGGAGCCGACGACTCAAGACGTAGGCCAGCCGGGTGCGGGGTGCGGCTGGTCAGCTCATGCCGGCAGCTGCGCCAGGGTCAGCCCGAAGTCGGCGCCGGGGTCGGTCCAGAACCGGACGGTGCGCAGCCCCGCCGCGGCGAGCTCGGCCCGGATCCTGTCGGGGCGGAACTTCGCCGAGATCTCCGTGCGCAGCTCCTCGCCGGCGGCGAAGGCGACCTCGAGGTCGAGGTCGCCGATCCGCACCCGCTGCTCGCGTGCTGCCCGCAGCCGCATCTCGATCCACTCGTTGGTGTCGTCCCAGACGGCGACGTGCTCGAAGTCCTCCACATCGAAGTCGGCGTCGAGCTCGCGGTTGACCACCTTCAGGACGTTGCGGTTGAACTCGGCTGTCACCCCCGCCGCGTCGTCGTAGGCGCGCTGCAGCCGGGCCGCGTCCTTGACGAGATCGGTGCCGACCAAGAACATGTCCCCGGGGCGCAGGGCCGCAGCAACCTGGGTCAGGAAAGCCCCCCTGGCCGGCGGCTCGAGGTTGCCGATGGTCGAGCCGAGGAAGACGATCATGCGGCGTCCCCCGGCGGCGGGGATCGCCCCGAGGTCGTGCTCGAAGTCGCCGACGAACGGGGAGAGTCGCAGGCTCGGGTAGTCCGCGGTGAGGGCGCTGCTGGCGTCGGCGAGGACCGCGGGGTCGACGTCGAAGGGCACGAACTCCGTCAGGGTCCCGCCGTCGAGCAGCGCCCTCAGGAGCAACCGTGTCTTGGCCGAGGTGCCGCTGCCCAGCTCGATGAGCGACTCGCACCGGGACTGCTCGGCGATCTCGCCCGCGTGCTGCTCGAGGATCGCGGTCTCGGCCCTGGTGGGGTAGTACTCCGGGAGGCGGGTGATGTCGTCGAACAGCTCGCTGCCCCGGGCATCGTAGAAGTACTTGGGCGGCAGGGTCTTCGGCGTCGCGGTGAGCCCGGCCCGGACGTCGGCGCGCAAGGTGTCGAGGTAGTGGCTCGGTCGGGACTGGACGTGGTGCTGCTGGGTCATGGGGTCAGGTCTCCAGATCGGTGATGGTCACGGCATCGGTGGTCACGTCGACGAGATGGTGCTCGGGGACGTCCTGCCAGCGGGGGTCGTCGTCGTAGGGTTCGCTCGCGACCACGACGCCGGCGTCGGTGGACAGGATGCTGAGCGTGTCGTTCCATCGGGTGGCAAGCACCCGGCGGCCGTTGGTGAGCAGGACGTTCAGCCGTGCTGCGGGATCACAGGTGCCCAGCCCGACGACGACGTCGCCGACGCGCTCGGGCCCGACGTGGAACAGGTGCGCCGCCAGGAGGGCGGAGTCACACATCGACTCTGCGTCGGGGTGGGGGCCCAGTGCCGCACGGTCGACGACGCCGTTGTGCGACATCAACCACTGACCGGAGTGGAACGGCGCGGTCGCCGTCTCCTCGAGCGGCATACCCGCGGTGGCCGACCGGACGGCGGCGAGCACGCACGTCGAGGAGATCGTCGGCGCCACCGACGCGAAGGAGGCATCACCCCACAGCGGCCGGTTGGAGCGCCAGCGGGCGGGTTGTGGTCCTGAGGTGGGGTAGAAGCCGACCCCCCACCCGTCCGCGTTCATCAGCCCATTGGCCTGCCGGCGCGGCGCGTAGGACTGCACCAGCAGGCCGTGGGCGGGTTCGAGGAGCAGCTCGCTGAGCGTGCGCGGCGCACCCAGCCAGGCAAGGTGTCGACACATCTCAAGCGTCCCAGGCCAACCGGAGACCAGTGAAGATCTGGCGCCGGATCGGGTGGTCCCAGTTGCGGAACGAGGGCCGGATCGTGGAGGGCGCGACCGCCCACGACCCGCCCCGCAGCACCTTGTAGTCCCCGCCGAAGAACGGCTCGCTGTAGTCGCGGTAGACCATCGGGGTGAAGCCGGGCCACGGGGTGAAGTCGGAGGACGTCCACTCCCACACGTCCCCGATCAGCTGCTCGACGCCGTAGGCGGACGCCCCCAGCGGGTAGGCGCCGATCGGCGCCGGACGCAGCGCTGCACCACCGAGGTTCGCGAGCGTCGCTGTGGGAGCCGAGGAGCCCCAAGGCCACGTGCGTCGAGCCCTCGTGGTGGGGTCCCAGGCGCAGGCCTTCTCCCACTCGACCTCGGTGGGTAGCCGCGCGCCGGACCACGTCGCGAACGCCTCGGCCTCGAAGTAGCCCACGTGCTGGACGGGCTCGTCCGCCGGCAGGTCCTCCTCGAGCCCGAATCGCCGCCGCGTCCCCTCGTCGGTCCAGAACATCGGCCGGGTCAGGTCGGCGTCGACCCGGTGCGCCCAGCCGCGCCGGGACCACAGGTCGCGCCGCTGGTAGCCGCCGTCGGCGATGAAGTCGCGCCACTGCCGGGTGCTGACCGGCACCCGGGCGATCCAGAAGGAGGCGACGTCGACGGCGTGCGCCGGCCGCTCGTTGTCGAGGGAGAACGGCTCCTGGGCCGAGTCCACGCCGAGCACGAACTCGCCGCCCTCCACAAACGCACGCTCGTGCCCCAGCCGGCGACCCGTGGGCAGTGCCTCGCCGACCATGACGGGGGGCCCTTGGCGCAGCTGGAGGGTGGCATACATCGTCTCGTCGTGCTGCTCTTCGTGCTGGACGACCATGCCGGCGGTGAAGAGGTCGTCGTCAGGGGTGCGGTCGAGCAGGTCGAGCACCCGGGCGCGGACCTCGATATTGAACGCGCGTGCCTCCACGGGCGGCAGCAGCGGCAGGCCCGGCCGGTCGGCGCGGACGTGTTTGAACGCGTCGTAGAGGGAGTCCACGGCGGGGGGAAGCAGGCCCGGCCGGGAGGGATCGCCCCCGCGCAACAGCCAGAGCTCCTCCTGCTGGCCGATGTGCGCCAGATCCCAGATGAGCGGGCTCATCAACGGATCGTGCTGGGCAACGAGGGTCGGCTCGTCGAGGTCGGTCAGGTGCAGCGTGCGCGCCCGGGCTCGCTCGAGATCGCGGGCAACGTGCTCATTCATGGGCGAGCTCCTCCAGGGCGGCGAGTGGTCCGGTCAAGGTGATGCGTTCGGCGAGCAGGTCGCCCGGACAGCGGCCCGACGCGACCAGGTCGCACAGGTCCGCCACGGCCGGGGACAGCTCGGTGGTGACGCGCTCGGCGGCGATCTGCAGCAGGCGCCGGGCCGAGTCCGCGAGCCGGGCGTCGGCGAGCCCGTCGCGAGCGGCCTCCGTCCACAGCATCGACGTCTGCCGGGTCGCCTCCATCGCCAGGTCGGCCGCGGCGGGGTCGTCCATCAGCGTCGTGACGACCGCGGCGATGGCGGGCCACCACCGCGCAGCGGAGGTGTCCAGATAGCGCAGCTCGAGGTAGCCGCGCAGCCGCACGGGCGGAAACAAGGTGGTGAGGTGGGCATCGAGATCGGCCTCCGTCGGGAGCCTGCCGCCCAGCCGGACGGCGCCACTGGCCCACTGCTGGAACGGGACCGAGGTGTCGACCGCCACGACGGTGTCCTCCGGCGTCTTGATGAGGCTCACCGGGGCCCGCAGGGCAAAGCGGGCCCAGGCCGCGGCAGGGTCCACGGCGTCATCGGAGGCCTCGTCCACGGCGAGGCAGCCGGGCACGGGCCCGCAGGTCCGCGGATCGAGGTCGCCCCACGCTCGTTGCCGTGCGGACTTCCACGTCGTGTCCCGTCCGTGGAGCCAGGGGGAGTTGGCGGAGATCGCCACCATGGTCGGTCCCAGTCGGTGCGCCAGGGCCACCCGCTCGGACCACCCGCGCTCGGGCCCGGCCTGCAGGTTGACCTGCATCGCCGCGGTGGAGTTCATCATCACCGCACCCGGCAGCGACTTCCCGGTGGCGGCAAAGTGGCGTTCCATCGCGCGATAGCGCGGGCTCGGGTTCATCCGCCGCGAGGGTCGCAGTGGGTCCGCGCCGGCGGCGGCGAGGCCGAGACCGGCGTCGGCGAGCGTATGCCGCACCCGCTCCGCGCTGTCGAGCAGCTCGGTGACGGCAGTCCGGATGTCTGGTGCCGGTGGGCCGGACAGCTCCAGCTGCCCGCCCGGTTCCAGCGTGATCGCGTTCGGTCCGGCGGCGGCGCGAACCGCGCCCGGCACCGGGTCGATCCGGTCCCACGCGACCGGCCTGGCGGCATCGCCGAGGTCGACGACGTGGCGCTCGATCTCCAGACCGACCGACCCGATCACCGACTCGGTGAGTGCTGCCTGCCTGGCTCGCGCGTAGGCGGCCTCGACGGTCAGTGATGGGTGACGCTCGATGACGTCGTGGGCTGCAGCGCTTCGAAGGATCATCATGATCCCCTCCAGGTCCGGGCCGGTGGACTGGTGAGGTCCACCGCGGGTCGGTGCGGGGCGACCGTTGTGGTCGTCCTTCGGTGATGTCAGCGCCGCGCGAGCGACGACATCCAAGTGTAGGTGACCCGTCGACGCGGGCCACAGGGTGGCCGGTTCCGGGGGGATTGCGCCCTGGTCGTCGACGTCGGCGAGATCCCGCGCTGCGCTGTGGGAGGCGCGGATGAGACCGATTTCCGCCCCGGGGACGCTCCGCGCCACAATGACGGCCATGACCGCCGAGGCTTCCGTCAGCGTAGACATCATCGAGACCGCGCGTGAGCAGGTGCTCGAGCGCGGCGAGGCGCTGCGCTACGAGCAGATCACCCAGGTGCTCCGCACCCCGGACGGCCGGCTCGAGGAGCTGCTGGCGCTGGCCCACGAGGTCCGGATGAGATACAACGGGCCGGAGGTCGAGGTCGAGGGCATCGTCTCGATCAAGACCGGTGGGTGCCCCGAGGACTGTCACTTCTGCAGCCAGTCGGGCCAGTTCACCTCGCCGGTGCGCTCGGTGTGGCTCGACATCCCCGAGCTCGTGCGCGCGGCCCGGCAGACCCGCGAGAGCGGCGCGTCGGAGTTCTGCATCGTCGCGGCGGTGCGCGGGCCCGATGAGCGGCTGATGCGGCAGATGCGCGAGGGCGTCGCCGCGATCCGGGCCGAGGTCGACATCCAGGTGGCTGCGTCGCTGGGGATGCTCACCCAGCGCCAGGTCGACGACCTCGTCGACATGGGCGTGCACCGCTACAACCACAACCTCGAGGCCGGCCGCTCGTACTTCCCGCAGGTGGTGACCACGCACTCCTTCGACGAGCGCTGGGAGACCTGCCTGATGGTCAGGGCCTCCGGCATGGAGCTGTGCTGCGGGGGGCTGGTCGGCATGGGCGAGAGCCTCGAGCAGCGCGCCGAGCTCGCCGCCCAGCTGGGCGAGCTGCAGCCGCACGAGGTGCCGCTCAACTTCCTCAACCCGCGCCCCGGGACTCCCTTCGGCGACCTGCCCGTGATGGGCACGGGCGAGGCGCTGCGGACGATCGCGGCCTTCCGCCTCGCCCTGCCGCGCACCATCCTGCGCTACGCCGGGGGCCGCGAGCTCACGCTCGGCGACCTCGGCACCCGCGACGGGCTGCTCGGCGGCATCAACGCGGTCATCGTCGGCAACTACCTCACCACCCTCGGCCGCGACCCCCACGAGGACCTGGCTCTGCTGGCCGACCTGGGGATGCCCATCAAGGCCCTGGGTCAGACCTTCTGAACGCCGCAGACAGCACCCGTATGCCGGACCGTCACCGCTGGTGCCCCCGCTGCGGTGAGGCGGTGGCCGAGGGAGCCCACGGCACCTGCGCACGTGCCCTCGTGCTGGAGCCGCCACGCTTCTGCACCCAGTGCCGACGCCGGATGACGGTCCAGGTGCTGCCGCGCGGGTGGGCGGCCACCTGCCGGGAGCACGGAGTCACCAGCAGCGATGACTGACGTCCAGCGACTGCTCGCCCTCGACCGGGCCCACCTGTGGCATCCCTACTCGTCCGCGACCACCCCGAGCGAGCCCCACCTGGTGGAGTCGGCGGCCGGGGTCCGCCTTCGCCTGCGACTGGCGGACGGGTCGGCGCGTGAGGTCATCGACGCGATGTCGTCGTGGTGGTGTGCCATCCACGGCTATGCGGTCCCGGAGCTCGACTCCGCCGCCCACGCCCAGCTGAGCCGGATGAGCCACGTGATGTTCGGTGGGCTGACGCACGAGCCGGCCATCGCGCTCGCCGAGCGGCTGGTGGACCTGACACCCGCCCCGCTGCAGCACGTCTTCCTTGCCGACTCGGGGTCGGTCTCCGTCGAGGTCGCGATGAAGATGGCGCTACAGATGGCGCTGCAGACGGCCGGGGCGACCGGGTCGCGGCGCACCCGGTTCTTCACCATCCGTGGCGGCTACCACGGTGACACGTTCTCGCCGATGTCGGTTACCGACCCGGACGGCGGGATGCACAGCCTCTTCACGGGGATCCTGCCGGTGCACGTCTTCGCCCCGTGTCCGCCAGCAGGGGTCGACGTCCCTCCTGACGACCCGCGAATGATGCTGTGGGAGAAGGAGACCCGTCGGCTCTACGCGGTGCATGCCCACGAGGTGTGCGCGGTCATCCTCGAGCCGTTGCTGCAGGGGGCGGGCGGGATGCGCTTCCACAGCCCGCACGTCGTGCGGGTGCTGGCCTCCCTCGCCCGGGAGCACGGCGCCCTGGTGATCTTCGACGAGATCGCCACCGGGTTCGGGCGCACCGGCACCCTGTTTGCCATGGACCGGGCGGGGGTGGTGCCCGACATCGTGTGCCTCGGCAAGGCCCTGACCGGCGGATACCTCACCCTGGCCGCCGTCCTCTGCACCCGCGACGTCGCGACCGGGGTGAGCCGTCAGGAGGCCGGCGGCGCGCTCATGCACGGACCCACCTTCATGGCCAACCCCCTCGCCTGCGCCATTGCGCTGGCGAGCCTGGACCTGTTGGTGCGCAACGACTATCGCACCCAGGTAGCCGCTCTCGAGCGTGGTCTGACGACTGGTCTGGAGCCGGCCCGGGACGGCACGTCCGTCGCCGACGTGCGGGTGCTCGGTGGGGTGGGCGTCATTCAGCTGCGCGAACCCGTCCGGGCGGCAGAGGTGGCGGCCGTGGCGCTGGAGCGCGGAGTGTGGGTCCGGCCGTTCCGGGACCTCGTCTACACGATGCCGGCCTACGTCATGCCGCCCGACGACCTCGCGGCGGTCTGCACCGGCCTCGTCGACGCCGTCAGGACCGTCCATGGCTGACCGGGACTGGCGGTGACCGCGTTCCTGCAGTGGCTGGCCGACGCCGCGAAGGCGCGCGACCGGGCAGGGCTGCGGCGTTCGGTCGAGCCGGTCAGGCGCGGTGAGCACCTCGACCTCGCCGGCAACGACTACCTCGGGCTGCGCCGGCACCGGGCCGTGGTCGCGGGGGCCGTGGCCGCCGCCGGGAGCTACGGCGGCGGGGCGGGGGCCTCGCGCCTGGTCACCGGCACCCTGGCGATCCACGAGGACCTCGAACGAGCGCTGGGCGCCCTGACCGGGTCCCCGTCGGCGTTGGTGTTCTCCACCGGCTACCACGCCAACCTCTCGGCCCTGACCGCCCTGACGGACGACGAGACGCTCATCGTCTCGGACGCCCACGCCCACGCCTCCCTCATCGACGGCGCCAGGCTCAGCCGCGCCGCGGTGGCGGTCAGCCGGCACAACGACGTGGGCCACGTCCGCGAGCTGCTGGCACGCCGCCCCCAGCGGCGCGCCCTGGTCGTCGTCGAGTCGGTGTACTCCGTCCTGGGAGACGCGGCCCCGCTCGCCGAGCTGGTCGAGCTGACCTCGCAGCACAACGCCGTCCTGCTCATCGACGAGGCCCACGGGATCGGCGTCGTCGGGCAGCGGGGTGAAGGGTTGGCGGCCCAACTGGGACTGGCCGGGCTCGAGCACGTGGTGCTGACGGCAACCTTGTCCAAGTCCCTCGCCGCGCAGGGAGGCGCAGTCCTGGGGCACCCGGCAGTGCGGGAGCACCTGGTCAACACGGCAAGGCCGTTCATCTACGACACCGGGCTGGCCCCCGCAGCAACGGGGGCCGCGCTCGCAGCCCTGAAGGTCATCGCTGCAGAGCCACACCTTCCGGACCGGGCCCGCGCCAACGCCAACCGTCTCGCAGCGGCCTGCGGTCTGGAGGAGCCCGCAGGGGCAGTCCTGTCAGTGCCCATGTCAGGCCCCGGCCAGGCCCTGGCAGCGGTCGCCCGAGCCGAGGCTCACGGCATACGGGTGGGGTGCTTCCGTCCCCCGTCGACACCGGACGGCTCCTCGCGGCTGCGGATCACCGCCCACGCCGACCACACCGACGATCAGCTCGAGCACGCCTGCGCCGTGCTGCGAGCCCTGACCAGCCGTGGCTGAGCCGCTCTTGCTGCCGGGCGTCATCATCGTGACGGGGACCGGCACCGACCTGGGAAAGACGATGGCCACGGCAGCGCTGGCCGTCCTGCTGCGCCGGCGCGGTCAGCGGGTCGCCGTCGTCAAACCCGCCCAGACGGGGGTGACCGCCGGGGAGCCCGGAGACATCGACGTGGTCCGCCGGCTCCTCGGAGCCGACCCCGACGTCACGACCCACGAGTTCGTCCGGCTGCGCGACCCGCTCGCCCCGGACACGGCGGCGCGCCGCGAGGGGGTGGAGCTGCCGACGACGGCCGACCACGCGCGCCGGGTCACCGCGATCGCGGCGGGGGTCGACGTCGTCCTGGTCGAGGGAGCCGGCGGGTTGCTGGTGCGACTCGACGGTCGCGGCGGCACGCTGGCTGATGTGGGGACGGCTTTGCGCGAGCGCGGAGTCCGGGTGGGCTACGTGGTCGTCGTGGGTGCGGGACTCGGGACGCTCAACCACACGGCGCTCACCGCCGAGGCGCTGGCGGTGCGGAGCCTTCCCCTGCTGGGCGTCGTGATCGGCTCGTGGCCGGAGAAGCCCTCGCTCGCCGAGGAGTGCAACCTTCAGGACCTGCCCCGGGTCGCCGGGGCACCCCTGCTCGGACGCCTTCCCGCAGGGATCGGGGCCCTGCCGGCAGAGGAGTTCCGCGCGCGGGTGCCGGACTGGCTCGCCGTCGAGTGGTCCCGGGGCGCCTAGCCACCCTGAGGCCCTGTCGTTGATGGGACGCCGGCGAACTGCGTGAGACGGGGTGGGAGCCCATCTCCCGACCAGCCAATCCGGTCCCGGCATAACGATCTTCACCGTGTGATGGGAGGATCGCCGTCGTGCACGTCCGCCCGGCCACTGTCGACGATGCTGGACGGGTCGCCGAGGTTCACGTGTGGTCCTGGCAGGTCGGATACCGCGGACTGTTGCCGCAGCCACTGCTCGATGGCCTGCACCCGGCCCAGCGCCTGCCGCGGTGGACGGCGACGCTGCAGCAGGCGGCCTGGCCGCGACGGGGAACTCTGGTCGCGGACGATGCTGGCGACGTGGTCGGCTTCGCGGACCTGCGGCCCACCCGGGACGACGACGAGGACTCGGTCGGGGTGGGCGAGATCACGTCGTTCTATGTGCTGCCGACTCTCTGGGGGCGTGGTGTCGGTCGTCAGCTGATGGCCGGGGCGGTGCGCACGCTCGGTGCGGGCGGCTTCGCCTCCGCGACGTTGTGGGTGCTGGAGACCAACGTCCGCGCGATCCGGTTCTACGCCGATCTGGGCTGGGCGCCGGACGGCGCCGTCAAGGACGACCACTGGGGTGGTGCCGCTATCCGCGATCTGCGGTATCGGCGGGAGCTCGACTGAGCCCCCACGTATGAGCAGCTGCCCACGAGGGACCCCGACCGGGTGTCTGGGTGCCATCCAACATGCCCCACGACCCACTTTCGGGGAAAGGGCACGCGGACCATGGCTCATCGCCAGAATCGACCGACTTCTCGATCACTGCACCGATCCGCAGATCGACCGCGCTGCCGGAGGCCCGGTCGGACTCCGCCCGGGCCGAATGGTCAGCCAGGATCACGCGGGTCCGTGTGGCGACCGATCGGGCGGCACCGCACCAATGGCGCGAGCCCCGCGCATCTGGAGCGCTTCCTCGCGGGTCATGGGCTGCCCAGCCAGGTGCCGGAGAGCGAGCGCGACAGCCTCGGTCCTGGTCCGCACGCTGAACCGCCCCATAATGACCTGGACGTGGACGTCCTCGATCTCAATGTTCGTGCGCACCGTCGACATACACCGCAAGTACCCGTGACGGGCGTTGCGCGACACTCCCTCGTCAGCAGGTCGCCTGGTGCATCTCACGAATGTGCCGCACTTGACATCCCGGCCCATGGCCCGGCTCACCCCAGGCGGTCGAGCTCGCGGTGGAGGTTGGCCCGCGCCGGCTCGTCCCACTCCTGTTGCCCGTGGGCCGTGAGGTAGAGGCGGTCGCGTCGCACGAAATCAACGAGGATCCCCGCCCGGGCAGTGCGATAGGCCACGTCCGGGACGTGCGCATACTCCTCACGCACCTGGGCGCAGTAGTCGTCGAAGCGGACGTCGGGCGCCGACAGGATCCAGAGGTCGGCGTCGTGGAAACACCGCGTCAGGGACGCCCCGTCGTCGCCGTCGTGCCCGTCGGTCATCCTGATGACGGCCTCGACGGCGGCGCTGACCTGGTCGTGGACATGGAGCCGAGTCAACAGCGACCTCGCCAGCCCGGCGCTGGCCGCCTCGTTTGCTCCGTGGCGCGCCTGCGGGTCGTAGACGGCGTCATGCAGCCACGCCGCGACCCGGCCGACGGTGGCCCCCTCGGCGTCGATCTCGTGGGCGTCCTCGAGCTCCTCGAGCGCCCAGAACAGCTCGACGAGGTGGCGGGCGGAGTGGTAGCGGCGCTGCGGCTCGGCCCACCGTCGCAGCAGGTCGGAGCCTGCCGCAGCCACCGCGACGGGGTCGGCGCGGGGGCTGAGCTCACCCAGGTCCTGGGTCCACCACGTGATCAGCGCCGGCATGCGGCAGAGTCTCCCAGACCGACGGGCCGGCGGTCACGCCGCGCCGCTGGCGGGCCGGCCCGCGGTCACGCCGCGCCGAGGGCCGACGGGAGGGCCCGGCTGTGGACCACCGTCAGGCCGGAGACGGCGCGGGTCAGCACGACGTAGAGCCGCCGCAGCCCGGTCCGCTCGTCCGGCTCGTCGGCCGCGATCGTCGCGGGTTCGACGACGACGACCTGGTCGAACTCGAGGCCCTTCGCGACCTGGGCCGGCACGAGGTCGACCTGGTGCTCCACGTCGCCGTGGTCCGCACCGAGGGTGCCGTGGTCAATCCCCGCAGCGCGCAGCGCGGCCGCAAGACCCGGGAGCATGGACGGGGGGGCGATGATGCCGATCGACCCCGGGACGGCCCTGAGGACGGCGACCACCTCGGCGACCCGCGCGGGCATCGCGGTGGCCTCGACGCGGACGAAGTCCAGCCGACCGGGGTTGTCACGCACCGAGACCGGCACCCCCAGCCCGGGGGCCATCGCCGGCAGCAACCGGGCCGCGTAGTCGATCACCGCAGCGGGGACCCGGAAGCCGCGGTCGAGGACCTCGATGTGGCTGCCCGGCTTGCCGAGGTGGGCCAGCGACGACTCCCACGACTCGGTCGCCCACGGCGTCGTGCCCTGGGCGATGTCGCCGAGCACCGTCGCCGAGCCCGTCGAGCACCGGCGTCCCACCGCGCGCAGCTGCATCGGCGAGAGGTCCTGCGCCTCGTCGAGCACGACGTGGCCGAGGCTCGGCGTGCGTTCGCACAGGTCGCCGAGCTCGTCGAGGAGCACGGCGTCCGCAGCGGTCCAGCGCGCCGTGCCTTTGCCGCGAGGAGGCCTGTCCCACAGCAGGATTCGTTGTTCCTCCTCGGTGAGCACACCCTCCGCGTGGAGGCTCAGCTCCGCGGCGCTGCTCCACAGGGAGAAGAGCACGGCCCGTGGGTCGAGCGTGGGCCAGACGCTCGCGGCATACGCCTTCACCGCGCTGCTGCGCGCGACCGCGTCCTGCACCTGGTCGTCCGGGGAGTCGCCGCGGCGCTCCATCTCGAGCAGGACGTGGTGCGCCAGGCGGTGAGGGAGGATCTTGCGGGCGGCGTCGTAGCGGACGCTGCGCGCGCGCAGCTCGTCCTGGATCCCGAGCACCTCGTATGCCGGGACCCGCCACCTGTGCGCCCCGCGCGGCACGACCAGCGCCTCGGTCGCCGCACGGACGTGGGACCAGACCGCGCGGTGCAGCACCTCGGCCATCCGGGCGTTGCCCTTGAGCGTTGCCGTGGCTGTGGTGTCGGCGCCGCGGACGGGCACCGTGGCGACGAGCTCCTCGGCCGTGGTGTGCCGGACCTCGACCTCGCCGAGGGCCGGCAGCACGGCGCTGATGTGGTCGAGGAAGGCCCGGTTCGGGCCGACGACGAGGACCCCCGTGCGCGACAGCCTGTCCCGGTGGGCGTAGAGCAGCCAGGCCGCCCGGTGCAGTCCCACCGCGGTCTTGCCGGTGCCCGGCGCCCCCTGGACGCAGATCGTCGTGGCGGCGTCGGCGCGCACGATCTCGTCCTGCTCGGGCTGGATCGTCGCGACGATGTCCCTCATCGGGCCGGACCGGGGCCGCTCGATCTCGTCCATGAGGATCGTGCTGCGGTGGGTCGCGGGGGCAGGCTCGGCCGGGTCCTGGAGGCGCTCGTCCTCGTAGGCGGTCAACCGCCCCCGGTCGATGCCGAACCGGCGTCGCAGGAGCACCCCGAGGGGCTCGGTGCGGGAGGCGCGGTAGAAGGCTCCGGAGAGGTCGGCGCGCCAGTCGATGACGACCGGGTCACCCCGCTCGTCGTTGACGTGGCGACGCCCGACGTACCAGCGTTCCCGGCCGTGCTCCGGTCGGTCGAGATCGATCCGGCCGAAGAAGAGTGTCGTGGTGGGGTCGTCGACGAGGCTGGCAGCCCGTCGGTGCAGGGTCATGGCGAGGAACTCGTCCGAGACCCGGTCACCGCCCGCGGCGCGCATGCCGAGGGTCTTCTCGCGCATCCGGGCGAGCTCCTCGCGGGCGTGCGCCAGGTAGTCCTGCTCACGGCGGAGCTCGGGTTCGGCGGGCACGACGAAGGGCCTTCCACGGGAGGTGCGCGAGGGGGAAGCGCTGCACCTTACCCGTGAAAGGCCCGTCGGGGTAACCGGTCCGCGCACCAGGAGGCGGCGGACCGGCCACCACTACCCCTGACCGGGACGGGCGGCCAGGGTGACCTTGATGTCGGTGCGAGCACCTCCACGCAGGACGGTGACCGTCACGGTGTCGCCGACCGTGCGCTCGTGGACCGACGCCACCAGGGCCTCTGACGAGGCGATCGGCTGGCCGTTGACGGCGACGACCGCGTCGTCGACCTTGATCCCGGCGGTGGCCGCGGGGGTGCCGGCGGTCACGACGCGCACGAGGGCGGCGTCACGCTTGGAGCCGTCCTCGGTGACCGTCGTGTCGCTCGAGGACACGCCGAGGAAGGCGTGCTGGGCCGATCCCGTCGCGATCAGCTGGTCCGCGATCGACTTGGCCTCGTTGACCGGGATGGCGAACCCGATACCGATGTTGCCGCCCTGGCTGGCGCCCGAGCCCCCGAGGGACGCGATCGAGGAGTTGATGCCGATGAGCTGGCCGTCGGCAGTGACGAGGGCGCCACCGGAGTTGCCGGGGTTGATCGCCGCCGACGTCTGGACGGCGTTGGTCACGACGGGGTCGCCACCACCTTGGGCGGCCGCCGGGTCGCTCGTCGTCACGGGCCGGTTGAGGGCGCTGACGATGCCGGTCGTGACGGTGCCGGCGAGGCCGAGCGGGTTGCCCACGGCCATGACGGGCTGGCCGACCACGAGCTTCGCGGAGTCGCCGATCGAGATCGGGGTGAGGCCCGTGGGAGGGTTGGCCAGCGCGAGGACGGCCAGGTCCGTCGACGGGTCGGTGCCGACGATCTTGGCGTCATAGGTGCGCCCGTCGCTGAGCGCGACGCTGATCGTCGCGCCGGCGCCCGCCCCGGTGGCGACGTGGTTGTTGGTGAGGATGTGGCCGCTCTTGTCGATGATGACGCCGGAGCCCTGCCCCTGCGCCTGGCGGCTCGCCACGGTGATCGAGACCACGCTCGGGGCGACCGCCTTGGCGGTGGCGGTCCAGTCCGGGTTGGTCCCGTTGGCCTGGATGACCGGCGCCGCGGGGTTCGAGCCACTCGCGATGCCGGAGCTGTTCGAGACGCCGGAGCTGCTCGAGCCCGACGTCGCCGTCGTGCTGCCGGCAGTGGTGAACTTGGTGGCGGCGAAGGTGCCGCCACTGGCAAGGACGGCAGCGAGCACGGCCACCGCGGAGAGCTCGGCGATCCGTCGCCCGGGCCTGGCCCGGGGGGCCGGCGCCGGCGCCGGCGTCAACGGCGCCTGCGGGCCGCCCCAGCCACCGTCACCTCCCACGGGAGCCTGGTGGACCGGCTCGTTCGGGAACGCTCCCGGGATCTCGGTGGTCGGCTGGGCGGACCCGGGAGCCGGCTCGCTGCGGGACTCGGTCGCCGGCACCGCGGTGGACGCGTGGGCGGTCTCCGTCGCGAAGGGGTCGTGACCCTCGGACGGACCGCGCCACGGGGCCGGGTCGCCGTACCACTGGGGGTCTGACGGGGGCGGGGTCTGCACAGCGGTCGCAGCCGCCGACGCCTCCGTGGCCCTCGACGGCTCGGAGGGCTGCTCGACCTTCGAGGTGGTGGGGTGGATCTCCTGCTGGGTCATCTCTGTCTCTCTTCCCCGGGCTGGCGGTGGTGCTCGGTCTGGTCCCTACTAGACCTGTGCAGGGTCAACCCCCGCTAGGCCCCCGCTGTGAACCCGCTGTGGGAGCTCCAGCACGAAGGTCGCCCCGCCGCCGGGGGTCTGGGCCACGCCCACCTTGCCGTGGTGGGCGGTGACGATGGCCGCCACGATGGCCAGACCGAGGCCGTTGCCGCCACCACCGGTGCCCTGCGCCCTGCTGCGTGAGGGGTCGGCGCGATAGAAGCGCTCGAAGACCTGTCGGGCCCGGGCCGGGTCGATGCCGTGCCCGTGGTCGCGCACCTCGACGGTGGCGAACCCGTCATGGTGCCCGACGGCGATCTCGACCGGGCTCCCCGCGGGGGTGTGGTTGAGGGCGTTGGTGACGAGGTTGGTGACGACCTGGCGCAGTCGCTGCTCGTCGCCGGTCACGTGGACGGGGCGCAGCGGACCGCCGATCCCCACGAGCCGCACGTGTCGCTCGGGGGAGAGGACGCGGGCGTCCTGGGTGGCGTCGCCGGCGAGCACGGCGAGGTCGACGTCCTCGAGCCGGAGCGGGCGCTCGCCGTCCAGGCGAGCCAGGACGAGGAGGTCCTCGACGAGGCCGCCCATCCGGGAGGCCTCGCTCTCGATCCGGGAGAAGGCGCCGGAGACGTCCTCCGGCTTGTTCACTGCGCCCTGCCGGTAGAGCTCGGCGTAGCCGCGGACCGTGGCGAGCGGGGTCCGCAGCTCGTGGGAGGCGTCCGCGACGAACTGCCTCATCCGCTCCTCGGAGGCCTCGCGGACGGCGAAGGACTGCTCGATCTGGCTGAGCATGGCGTTGAGCGAGCGGGACAACGACGCCACCTCGTCCCCGGTATGCCGCTCGGGCACCCGCTGGGTGAGGTCACCGGCCGCGATGGCGGCCGCGGTGTCCTCGATCCGGGTCAGCGGGCGGAAGGCCCTGCGGACGGCGAACCACCCGATGACGACACTGGCGAACAGCACCACGAAGCCGATGAGCGCGGCATACGCGAGGACGTTGCGCAGGGTGTCCTGCATCTGACGCAAGGGGACCGCCACGGCATACACCGCGTCCTTGTTCTGGTTGACGCCGGCGATGACCCGCCACTCGAGGTCGTCGTCCCCCGAGATGGTGGGGACGGTGAAGGGGCGGGAGAGCACCACGTCGGGGCTGGAGGAGGTGAGCTGGGGGATGAGTGGCTCGGCGTCGGACTCGGTGGCGGCGTCGGCGACGGTGACGCCGCGTGTGCCGTCGGGCAGGTACAGGCGCACGGTGAAGTTCGGCTGGATCGTCTGGGCACCCTGGGTGCCGTAGGCGACCTCGGCCGCGATCCCGCCGTAGGTGCGCAGCTCGTCGTCGGTGCGGTCGAGGAGATATCTGCTGAGCAGCACGTTGACGATCAGGCCCGAGGCCGCGAGGGCGGCGGCGAGCAGCAGGACCACCACGGCGATCAGCCGGGCCCGCAGGGGCACGGTCTGGAGCCGGTCGCGCGCCCCGCCAGCGAGGCGCGCAGCAGTGCTCACGCGGCAGTGCTCACGCGGTCGGGCTGCCCGGGGGTAGCCGCAGGACGTATCCGACGCCGCGCTTGGTGTGGATCAGGGAGGGCTCGCAGACGTCGATCTTGCGGCGCAGGTAGGAGATGTAGGACTCGACGATGCCCGACTCGCCGCGGAAGTCGTAGTCCCAGACGTGGTCGAGGATCTGCGCCTTCGACAGGACGCGGTTGGGGTTGAGCATGAGATAACGCAGCAGCTTGAACTCGGTGGGGGAGACCTCGATGACCCGCCCGGCGCGACGGACCTCGTGGCTGTCGTCGTCGAGCTCGAGGTCGTGGAAGGTCAGGGTCGCGGTGTTGTCGTCGTCGCCGCGGGTGCGTCGCAGGACCGCACGGATCCGGGCCACGACCTCCTCGAGGCTGAACGGCTTCGTGACGTAGTCGTCGCCGCCCACCGTCAGGCCCTTGATCTTGTCGTCGACGGAGTCGCGGGCCGTGACGAAGACGATCGGCAGCTGGCGGCCGGACTCGCGCAGCCGCCGGGTCACCTCGAACCCGTCCATGTCGGGGAGCATGACGTCGAGCACGACGAGGTCGGGGTTGTGCTCGGACGCGCTCGCGATGGCGCTCTGCCCGTCAGCCGCCACCGACACCTCGAACCCCGCGAACCGCAGGGACGTCGCGAGCAGCTCGCGGATGTTGGGCTCGTCCTCGACGACGAGGAGGGTGGCCTCAGGGGTGCTCGCGGTGTCGGTCACGGCGCCAGTCTGTATGCGCATCCTGTGAGTTTGCTGGGAGCCGTGGCGTGAGCTGGTATGCCGCGCGGCACACAGCCCGCTGGCTCCTGCGTCTCTTCCCCGGGGGCCCGCCGTCTTGACGCCGCATCAAGGCACCTGACTCGGCCTGCAGGGGGCGTCAACCAGCTTGACGCTGCGTCGAGTGGCTGATGCGTGAGAGGGTCAAACAGTCGGTGTCGGCATGGCCTCGCGTGGGGTCTCTTGCGGAGCTAAGGAATGCTTGCCGCGGCCTCGAGGATCGTCCACGCCTGCACTTGCGTCGACATCTCCACCGGCTCGTCGGCGGGCTGGTTGTCGCAGGCTCGCTGCATCGGGTCGGACGAGAAGACGGTGAGCTCTCCGCGGCCCCCGACGTGCCTCAGGTCGCGCCCGGTCCACAGCGCCTCGGCGGTGTCGAGCACGAGCCGCTGCGCCGTGGCCCGTGCCTCGTCGCCGAGCGCAGGATGGGTGGCGGCAAGGGCGAGGTAGCGGGCGAGGATCCCGGTGAAGAGCCCGCCGTCTCCGCCGCCGTGGGTGCGCAGTGGGCGACCTTCTCCCTGCCGGGTGGTGAGGCGGTCCTCGACGGCGGCGATGTTCCCCCGCGCGCGCGCCAGGTCCGTCTCGTCGCCGAGGGCGAGCAGGGCGCCCAGCACCGAGCCCTGGTTGTAGGTGTAGACGTCTCGCACAGCCTGTTCGGCGCCGTCGACCAGACGCACGCCGTCGATGAAGAGGCCGCGGTCATCACTCTCCAGGCGGGCACAGATCCACTCGACGAGGCGGCGAGCGGTCGCGGTTTCGCCGGTCCGGGCGAGGTGGAGGGCCCACGGTGCGGTCGCGGCGACGTTCTTGAAGTCGCGCGTGATGTTCCAGAACAGGCCGCCTCCCAGGTCCTCGGTCATGGCAGACCGCAGCTGTGCCGCGAGTGCGTGCTCCGCCCGACGCAGCCGGCGGTCAGGGTGCTTCCCCCCCAAGGCGTCGTGCAACAGCCGGAGCCGGCCAACGGCAAGAACGAGCCACGCCATGTCGTCGTAGTAGGCGTTGGGAAACCGGGCCCAGTTGCGCCAGCGGATGGTCGCGAGGATGCGGTCGCCGCGCACCGCCAGCTGCCGGGCGGCAGCGATGTTTCCCTGCCGCTGGCGCCGGAGGGCCGCGTCGATGTTCACGTCGAGGTAGTGCGCCTGCCACCAGTAGTGCCATGGCCCACCGAGTCGGGCGGGCGCGGGGGATGCCACCTGCGCGATGTGCGTGCGGGGAATCCCGAGCAGCCGGCCGCCGAAGAACGAGACAACTGAGTGTTCGGCCTCGGCTGCTCGTGCCTCGAAGCTGTGGGAGACGTGCAGGTCTGCGTCCTCCCCACCGTCGGGCTCCAGCGCCACTATGTGCCTCGTGCCCATTGCGTGAGTCGACACCGGACATTCGTCCGCGAAAACCGCCGTGGATGCTGACGACACCGGAGCAGTCTGACCGTGGACGACCCAACGGTCCGGGTCTCGCTCAGCTCCTCGAACGCCACCGCATCGACCGCCACCGCATCGACCACCACCGCGTCCTCCCCCATCGCCATCTGGCAAGCCTCTCCCCGCTGATCCGACCGCGCAAGACGGCCGCTGTGCCGCGCCGACGCGATCGCCATGGAGTCGCAGCACGAGACCGCCAGCCTCGATCGGCTGGAACGGGCAGCCGCTCTCAACTGACGGGTTCCCTACCCCCTCGGTGCGGTCAGGAGGCTGACTGCGAAGCTGCGCATCTGTCGCGGACCGGGCAGCCAGCCCCTCGGCGCACCTCCACCTCCACAGGCAAGCAGCCACCACGGCTGAGCGAAATGTCCCTGAAGATCACCGGCATCACCAGCAGATGCGGGCTGTGCCGACACCGCATGGGGCTCTCGGCCGCGAAGGCGTGTGCGACCAGGGCTACGGTCCGCTGGGGTGCGCCCGGATCCGTCGCGCTACCACTCACCCCGGCAGGGCGCGAACGGCATACGAGGTGGGGCTCAGACCGGCAGGTCGTCCGCGTCGACGATGCGGTAGGCGTAGCCCTGCTCGGCCAGGAAGCGCTGCCGGTGGGCGGCGAAGTCCGCGTCGACGGTGTCCCGGGCGACCACGGTGTAGAAGTGCGCCGTGCGGCCGTCACCCTTGGGGCGCAGGACGCGGCCGAGACGCTGGGCCTCCTCCTGACGGGAGCCGAAGGTGCCGGAGACCTGGATCGCGACGCTCGCCTCGGGCAGGTCGATCGAGAAGTTCGCGACCTTGCTGACGACGAGCAGGTCGATCTCGCCGACCCGGAAGGCCTGGTAGAGCTTCTGACGCACGGCCACCGACGTCTCGCCGGTGATGACCTCGGCGCCGAGGCGTTCGGAGAGGCCCTGGAGCTGGTCGAGGTACTGGCCGATGACGAGGGTGGGCTCGCCGCGGTGCTTGGCGACGAGCTGCTCGACGACGGCGTCCTTGGCGTCGCTGCACGACGCGAGGCGGTAACGCTCCTCCGGCTCGGCCATGGCGTAGGCCATCCGCTGACCGTCCGGCAGGGAGACCCGCACCTCGACGCAGTCGGCCGGCGCGATGTAGCCCTGCGCCTCGATGTCCTTCCAAGGGGCGTCGTAGCGCTTGGGACCGATGAGCGAGAAGACGTCGCCCTCACGGCCGTCCTCACGCACCAGCGTGGCCGTCAGACCGAGTCGGCGGCGGGCCTGCAGGTCGGCGGTCATCCGGAAGATCGGTGCGGGCAGGAGGTGGACCTCGTCGTAGAGCACGAGTCCCCAGTCGCGGGCGTCGAGCAGGTCGAGGTGGGTGTAGACGCCCTTGCGCTTGGTCGTGAGGACCTGGTAGGTCGCGATCGTGACCGGCCGGATCTCCTTGCGGGCGCCCGAGTACTCACCGATCTCGTCCTCGGTCAGCGAGGTGCGTCGCAGCAGCTCGTCCTTCCACTGCCGGGCCGAGACGGTGTTGGTCACGAGGATGAGGGTGGTGGCCTTGGCGGCGGCCATCGCCCCGGCCCCGACGAGGGTCTTGCCGGCGCCGCAGGGCAGGACGACGACGCCTGACCCGCCGTACCAGAACCCGTCGATCGCCTGCTGCTGATAGGGCCGCAGGCTCCACCCGCTCAGGTCGAGCTCGATCGGGTGGGCCTCGCCGTCGACGTATCCGGCGAGGTCCTCCGCGGGCCAGCCGACCTTGAGGAGCTCCTGCTTGAGGTGACCGCGCTCGGACGGGTGCACCGCGACGGTGAGGTCGTCGACCCGCACGCCGAGCAGTGGCTGGATCTTCTTGTGCCGCAGGATCTCCTCGAGCACGGGCCGGTCCGTGGTGTGGAGCGTCAGCCCGTGAGAGGGGTGCTTCTCGAGGGAGAGGCGGCCGTAGCGGGCCATCGTGTCGGCGATGTCGATGAGCAGGGCCTGCGGTACGGCATACCGGGAGTGCGTCAGCAGGGCGTTGACGACCTGCTCGGCGTCGTGGCCGGCCGCGCGGGCGTTCCACAGACCGAGCGGGGTGATCCGGTAGGTGTGGACGTGCTCGGGCGCCCGTTCGAGCTCCGCGAACGGCGCGATGTCGCGGCGTGCGGCCTGGGAACCCGGGTGGTCGATCTCGAGGAGCAGGGTCTTGTCGCTCTGGACGATGAGGGGGCCGTCAGTCATGATGTCGGGTCAACGGTGGCGGCCGGACGCTTTGTTCCATTCACCGGTTGTTGGAGGCCCAGATGTAGAACGGGATGAGCACGAGCATCCCGATCGCGACGTTGACGCCGAGGACGATCCACCCGATCGTCGTCCGCCGGGCCGCGGCCGGCGGGTCGGTGCGGTGCCGGTGCCAGGCGAGCGCGGCGATGACGGCGCTGGGGATGCCGATGATCCCGGTGAGGACCACGCCCAGGACGGACAGTACGAGCAGGACGGCGGTGTTGCGGGGGAAACCCACCGCGACGGCGGCGGACCCGGCATACGGCTGCTGGGGCGAGCCGCCTTGCTGCGGATGGCCGTCGCCGTACGGCGGGGAGTTGAAGCCGCCCTGGGGCCACGGCGAGCTGCCGGGCGCGGCGCCGAAGGACGACTCGGGCGACAGGTCCGGCCGGCGCCGCTGCTCGGGCGGGGTCTCACTCATCGCTGGGTGGACCTGGAGGTGAGCGCGACGGCCCAGATGACCCAGAAGACCACGACGAGCACAGCGAGCACGCCGAAGGTGATCCACCCCGCCCGCAGCACCCGGTTGGCACCCGCGCCGTCGCGCGCTCCCTTGGCCAGCGCGACGATCGACATCACGAGGCTGGGGATGCCCAGGCCGCAGCCGAACAGGGTCATGAGCGCAGAGAGGACGACCAGCGTCACGGCCGAGCCGGTCCGGGGGGCCACGGGGGAGAAGTAGGGCCCGCCCGCGCCCGGACCATTCGGAGGCCCGTCCCAGCCGGGGTAGGGCTGGGAGGGGTACGCCTGGGAGGGGTAGGGCTGGGAGGGGTAGGGCTGGCCCGGGTATGCCGGGCCGGCGGCCGGCGGGTAGGGCGGAGGCACCGGGGCGTCCTGGGGGCTGCCGCCGCGGCGGGGTTCGCCGGTGTGCCGCGCGGAGTCGTCCCCACTCGGGTCCGTCCAGTTCGTGCTCATGATGCGTCCCCCGTGGCGACCGCTCGACGACCTGCTGGTGGTTGTGGGGCGTCTGCCCCCGGGTGGAAATCTACCGCCCGGGGCGACCGGCGGGCGCGGCTGCGAGGATGTCGCCGGGAGGCGTGATGAGAACACCGCAGGTCGAGCCAGCGCAGGGGCTGCCCGCACGCGTGACGATCTACGAGGTCGGACCGCGGGACGGGCTGCAGAACGAGACGTCCGTCGTCGCCACCGACGTCAAGGTCGAGTTCGTCCGGCGGCTCGCGGCGGCCGGGCTGCCGATCATTGAGACGACGTCCTTCGTCCCGGCGACGTGGGTGCCGCAGCTCGGCGACGCGACGCAGGTGCTGGCCGCGCTCGGCGCCGAGGGCGTGGGACGCAACCGCCCGGTCCTCGTCCCCAACGAGCGTGGGCTCGACCGCGCCCTCGAGTCCGGGGTCCAGGCGATTGCGATCTTCGGCAGCGCCACGGAGACGTTTGCCCGCCGCAACCTCAACCGCAGCGTCGACGAGTCGGTGGCGATGTTCGCCCCCGTCGTCGAGCGGGCCAGGGAGGCCGGGCTCTGGGTCCGCGGCTATGTCTCGATGTGCTTCGGCGACCCGTGGGAGGGCGACGTGCCGGTGCCGCAGGTGGTCGACGTCGCGGTCCGGCTCATGGACCTCGGCTGCGACCAGCTCAGCCTCGGCGACACCATCGGCACCGGAACGACCGGACACGTGCACACGCTGCTGGAAGCGTTGGGGCGCCAAGAGATCCGGCCGGACCGCATTGGCGTGCACTTCCACGACACCTACGGTCAGGCGCTCGCCAACACCCTCGCGGCGCTGGCCGACGGTGTGAGCGTCGTCGACGCCGCCGCGGGTGGGCTCGGCGGCTGTCCCTACGCCGGGAGCGCGACCGGCAACCTTGCGACCGAGGACCTCGTGTGGGCCCTGCACGGGGCCGGCGTCGAGACCGGGGTCGACCTCGACGCCCTCGTCGAGACGAGTGCCTGGATGGCCGGGCAGCTCGGTCGGCCGTCCCCGTCCCGCGTCGTCACGGCCCTCGCAGCACGGTGATCCCGGTGTCGGGCAACGCGATCGGGGCGCCCGGTCAGACCGGGGCCACCCCGGTGATCCGGTGGATCGAGAAGGCCCGTTCGTCGGTGCTGTCCGAGAGGGCACCGAAGGCCCGACCGCCCTCCACCCGCACGGGATAGAAGAGGAGCTTCGTGGTCCGCCCGGTCGGGTCGGCATAACCGATCCACACCCCGTGCCGGTCGGCCGCCGCGTCGCGCAACGCCGAGAGGGTGACCGTCGGGTCCGTGGGGAGCAGCCGCGGCTTGCCGTCGCGGGTGTCCTGGGCCCGGAGGAAGTCGGCGGAGTCCTCCGCGGCGCGAAGTCCCTCGACGAGGGACGCCGTGAAGGACGCGTCGACCGTCGTCACCGCCGGGGCCGCCGCCGCCCGGCGCCCGGAGGCGCGCCGCTGGGCGGTCACCGCCACGACGACGGAGCCGTCCGGTCCCTCCTGCACCGGCGCATATCCGCTCTCGCGCAACAGCTCCAGCAGCACGAGGGGGTCGGCGGGGGAGACGAGGACCGTCGGCGCGAGCCGGCGCAGCTGGATGGACGAGAGCGACCGGTCGGCCACCATCGCCTCGAGGACCGCCTCGTCGTCGCTGCGGATGTATGCCGTGGCCGCGCCGACCCGGGTCTGGCCGTGCCGACGCCCGACGTCCCGGACGAGGTACTCCACCGGCTGGGGCACCCCGGTGCGGCTGGAGCGGCGCAGCGACTCGACGAGCTCGTCGGCGGTCCACCCGGTGTCGAGCGCCCGGCGGACCGAGGCGGGCGTGAAGCGGTAGACCGTGGCGCCGCCCCGGGACTCGACCTCGGCGCTGAGCCGCATCAGCTGGGCCAGGCTGCCCTCGAGGGGACCGGGGGCAATCGCGGTGAGGTCGGCCTGCATCAGGACGTGGTCGACCGGCGACGGCAGGTGAGCCGACATGAGGCGGGCGAGGTCCGGGCCCTCGGCGCCGTCGAGGAGTGAGCGTCCCGCGCTCGAGAGGGCGCCGCGGCCGGTCACCCCGAGCCACTCCGCCTCGCGCAGCACACCGACTGCGGCCTCACCGAGCAGCCGTGCGTTGCGCAGGGGGCGTCGCCACAGCAGCCGCTCGACGAGGGAGTCGGTCGCCCCGGCACACCCGGGCTCGAGCTGGCCGAGCTCGGTGAGGACCTCGGTGCGGATGGCGCGGATCGGTGGCCAGTGGATGTCCGGCCCGAGGGCGTTTGCCGGGGAAGGGCCGCCCGACGGCTTGGTGCCCACGAGGTGCGCGGCCCGCGTCGAGGCCCGCCAGGCGGTGACCAGTCTGGCCCAGCGGGCGCCGGCGTCGTGACCGAGCCACTCGTCGAAGGCCGCCGTCGGCGCCCACACCGGCACGAGCTCGCCGTCGTCGGCGACGAGGCCGGCGGCATGCACGAGCTCGACGATCCACGCCGCGCGGTCGGGTTCGAGATCCAGCTCCTCGGTCAGGCGGCGCAGGTCGCGGACCGACAGGCCGCCGGTGCGCAGAACCCGGGGGGGTTCGGGTCCCCACCGTTCGGCGACCTCCTCGACGAGGGCGAGGAGGTCGCTCACCTGGCCGCCGGCGGCGGCGTCGACCGCGTCGAGCCCGACGTCGGAGGTGGTGGCGTCGGGCGGCGTGAGCCGGACCTCGCGGTGGATCCGCCCGTCCCGCAGCGCCAGACCCACCTCCCGCGGCAGGACGACCCGGTCGCCAGACACCGCGGCGACGAGCTGGTGCTCGAGCAGCCAGCGTGCGGAGGTCGAGCCGGGCCCGGTGGGGCTCAGCACCCCCAGCGGCGGGCCCCAGGCCAGCTTGTCGAGGATGGCCCGGGCACCGGCCGGGGCCGAGTCGATGAGGGCGCGCAGCTGCGCAGGGTCGCCCAACGACGAGGGCACGCTGCCGCGCAGCTCGGCCGTCGTCGGGCCGAGCCCGGCCGGATGCGCCCCCAGGACCTCGGGCACCGTCCGCACGACGTGGAGCCCGTCGGCGCCGCGCCACAGCAGCGCGAGCTCCGCCAGCCGGTCGAGGAAGGGCTGCACGTCGACCTCGACCCCGAGCAGGCGGGAGACCCCCGCCGGGTCGGCCCCGTCGCCGGCGACGATGACCGCCTCCAACACCTGGATCTGCGCGCGGTCAAGGGTCTCGATGCAGCGCTGGACGCTGGCCCTGGTGCTGGCCCGGGCCGCGAGTGACGTGAGGTCGGCAGGTGCCGGCCGCGCCAGGTCGGGTCGACCGAGGACGAGACGGGTCAGCTCGGCGTCGGTGCGGCCCCGGATGTCGTCGGCCAGGCTCCGGGCGGCGTTCGGCGCCGCGGTGGTCGGGAGTCTGGGGGGCATGGGTCAACCGTAATCGCCTCGTCGCGGCCCGGGTGACGCCTTCGGCCCGGGCGCCGCCGGCCGACGCGGGCACGACGGTCGAGGCCGCGGGCACGACGGTGACGCCGCGGCCCTACGGTGGATGTCGTGAGCTCCGGTCCCGAGTCCCCAGCCCGGCCCAGCGGCGTCCAGTGGACGATCCGACGCGGCGGGTGCGAGGTCGTCGTCGTCGAGGTCGGCGGCGGCATCCGCACCTTTACCCGGGGTGGGCTCGACATCATGGCCGGCTATCCCGCCGGCGACATGGCGACCGCCGGACGCGGTCAGCAGCTCATCCCGTGGCCGAACCGTCTCCGGGACGGCCGCTACGACGTCGACGGCGCCGGCCACGAGCTCCCCCTCACCGAGCCGACCCGGCACAACGCGAGCCACGGCCTCGTCCGCTGGGCTGCCTGGATCCTCGCCGAGCAGACCGGCGACAGCGTCACGCTGGCCCACCGGCTCCACCCTCAGCCGGGGTGGTCGTGGCTGCTCGACCTGTCGACGCGCTACGTCCTCACTGACGAGGGCCTCACCGTGACGACCACGGCCCGCAACGTCGGCACCACCCGGGCGCCCTACGGCTACGGCGCCCACCCCTATGTCTCGGTCGGCGACGTCCCGCTCGCCGACCTGTCGCTGACCGTCCCCGGGGGCCGCTACCTCGAGGTCGACCCCGAGCGGCTCCTGCCGGTGGCGACGCACCCGAGCGCCGGCACGGCATACGACTTCACGCTGGCGCGAGCCATGGGTGACACCGCCCTCGACACCGCCTTCACCGACCTGCAGCGCGGCGACGACGGGCGCTGGGAGGTCACCGTGGGTGGTCTGCCCGGCGGCGACGTCACAGTGTGGGGCGACCGGGCCTACCCCTGGCTGCAGGTCTACACCGGGCGCGCCACCTCGGCGACGGAGGGGAGCAACGGCATCGCGGTCGAGCCGATGACCTGCCCGCCCGACGCGTTCAACTCGGGGCAGGACCTGCTCCTCATCGACCCAGGGCAGGCGCACACCGGCACGTGGGGGATCCGTGTCGCGCGGTGAAAGCGGGGTAATACCTGCTTGCGCAGGGCCGTTAGGCTGAGGTGTTGCGCAACGAGCGCCCGTGGGTCGTGCCCACGACAGGACCGAGAGCAAGAGGTGGACCCATGCCGACTGGCAAGGTCAAGTGGTACGACACGGAGAAGGGCTTCGGCTTCCTCTCCGACGACGAGGGCGCCGACGTGTTCCTGCACGCCAACGCGCTCCCCGAGGGGATCACCGCCCTCAAGGGGGGCACCCGCGTCGAGTTCGGGGTCGTCGAGGGCCGCCGCGGCGCCCAGGCCCTGTCGGTCCGTGTCCTCGACCCCACCCCGTCCATCGCCGCTTCGCAACGGGCTGCCCACCGCAAGCCGGCCGAGGACATGGTCGTCATCGTCGAGGACGTCATCGCGCTCCTCGACAACGTCTCGAACACGCTGCGCCGCGGCAAGTACCCCGAGAAGGACGCTGCGGGCAAGGTCGCCCAGGTGCTCCGGGCCGTTGCCGCCGACCTGGAGGGCTGACATGGCTGCCGACGTCAAGACCGACCCGACCCTGCTCGCGGCGAGCGACCTCGCCCGCACCGCGCTGCTGGAGATCGCCGAGCCGGGCTCCGTCGGCGCCCACCTTGAGATGCTGATGGACGCCGAGCGGCTCGGCACGCACTACTTCGAGTGCGCCTCGCTCGGCTTCCGCGGCTGGCGCTGGGCGGTCAGCGTCGCGCGCGCCCCTCGCCAGAAGTCCGCCACGGTCTGCGAGACCAACCTCGTGCCCGGCGCCGGGTCGGTCCTGTCTCCCCAGTGGCTCCCGTATGCCGAGCGGCTGGCTCCCGGTGACCTCGGGGCCGGCGACGTGCTGCCCTACAAGGACGACGACTCCTACCTCGAGCCCGGCTTCGAGGCGACCGGCGACGAGGACGTGGACCAGGTCGGGTTCGTCGAGCTCGGGCTCGGGCGCAAGCGGGTCCTGTCCGCCGAGGGTCGCGAGGTCGCGGCCCAGCGGTGGTACGAGGGCGAGCACGGACCGACCGCCGCAGTGGCCGAGAAGACTCCCGACGCGTGCGCGACCTGTGGCTACTTCGTGCCCATGGCCGGTGCGCTGCGGGCGGTCTTCGGGGTCTGCGCCAACGAGTGGTCGCCCTCTGACGGCACGGTCGTCAGCCTCGACCACGGTTGCGGCGCCCACAGCGAGAGCGACGTCCCGTCGGCCCCGCCGGAGCAGATCGGGACGCCGATCGTCGACGAGTTCGCGGTGGACCTGCTCGTCTGAGCGCCCTTTTCGTGGACGGGCCTGTTCAGGCGTCGGCGGCGTTGCCGCGGCCCCGGCGCAGGTAGGTCCAGCCGATCCCGCCGAGGACGATGCCGGCCGCGCAGCACCACGGCCACCACCAGCGCGGGCCGCCGTGCAGGGTCGGGACCGCGAGGGTGAGCACCAGGGCGAGCGCCCAGGCGGCGACACCCCACTCCACGATGCGCAGCATGGGCAGCGCGAGCGCCTCGACCGGCTGACGCTCCGACTGCTCCCCCTGCTGCTCGCTCACCGGCCCAGCCTATGCGCTGGCCGCTGCTGCCCCGGGCTCGCGGCGCGCGCGCAACGACGCCGAAACACCCGGGCGCTAGCCTCTGCGCCATGTCGAAAATTTCCACTGCCCCGGCGCCACGCGGCGCCGCCGGGAGCTCTCTGGACCGGTTCTTCTCCATCACCCAGCGCGGTTCGAGCGTCGGCCGGGAGGTCCGAGGTGGTCTGGTCACGTTCTTCACGATGGCCTACATCGTCGTGCTCAACCCGCTGATCATCGGCACCCAGGCCGACAGCACCGGCGGGTTCCTCGGGGGAGGGGACATCGGCCGGGCCAAGCTGCTCGTCGCGGCGGCCACTGCCCTCGTCGCGGGCGTCATGACGATCCTCATGGGGATGGTCGCCAACTACCCCCTTGCCCTGGCGACGGGTCTCGGGCTGAACGCCTTCGTGGCGTTCGGGATCGCGAAGCTGCCGCAGATGACCTGGGCCGACGCGATGGGCCTCGTGGTCCTCGAGGGCATCGTCATCACGATCCTGGTGCTGACCGGCTTCCGGACCGCGGTGCTCAAGGCGGTGCCGGCCCAACTGAAGACGGCGATCTCCGTCGGCATCGGCCTCTTCATCACCATCATCGGGCTGGTCGACGCCGGGGTCGTGCGCAAGCCCGCCGGGCCGACCCCGGTCGAGCTCGGCATCGGCGGCTTCCTCAACGGCTGGCCGATGGTCGTCTTCATCGTCGGGCTGCTGTCCATCATCGCGATGATCGTGCTCAAGGTGAAGGGCGCGATCCTCTACGGCATCGTCGGCGCCACCGTCCTCGCGATCGTCGTCGAGGCGGTCTTCAGGGTCGGCAGCCAGAGCGATGCGACGGGCAAGGTCGTCAACCCCGCCGGCTGGGGGCTCAACGTGCCGGCCCTGCCGTCGCAGATCCTCGACGTGCCCGACTTCGGGCTGCTCGGGCACTTCAGCCTCTTCGGGTCGTTCAGCAAGATCGGCATCATCGCGGCCTGCCTGCTCGTCTTCACCCTGATGCTCGCCGACTTCTTCGACACGATGGGCACGATGGTCGCCATCGGCGCCGAGGCCGGCCTGCTCGACGAGGAGGGCAACCCGCCGCACTCCGAGCGCATCCTCGTCGTCGACTCGCTCGCCGCGATCGCCGGCGGCGTGGGCAGCGTCAGCAGCAACACGGCATACATCGAGTCCGCCTCGGGGGTCGGGGAGGGGGCCCGCACCGGCCTGGCGTCCGTCGTCACCGGGGTGCTCTTCCTCTTCGCCACCTTCCTCGCGCCGCTCGTGTCGATCGTTCCCTACGAGGCGGCGACCCCGGCCCTCGTCGTTGTCGGCTTCCTGATGATGCAGCAGGTCAAGGGCATCGACTGGGACGATCTCGAGATCGCCATCCCGGCGTTCCTCACCATCGTCCTCATGCCGTTCACCTACTCGATCACGGTCGGCATCGGCGCGGGCTTCGTCACCTACGTCTTCCTCAAGCTGGTCCGGCGCAAGACGTCGGCCATCCACCCGTTGATGTGGCTCGTCGCCGCCCTGTTCGTCGTCTACTTCGCGATCGACCCGCTCAAGGGACTGCTCGGCGTCTCCTGACGCGGCCCAGACCCAGGCCACGGCCCCCGGGTATGCCGGGTGCCCACCTCCCACGGTGGGCATCCGGCATACCTGCGTCCGGGCGCCGGAGGCCGCCCCGAATGTCGTTAGCACAGGTAATGAGTTATGCTAACGATCGATGCCTACGAAACCCCACACCATCTCGGCGCAGGAGCTCGCCCACATGGCGAGCGACCTGCGCCTCGCCTGCATGCGGATCAGCCGGCGGGTGCGCTTCGAGTCCAGTCACGACGTGGCCCCGCACCAGTTCTCCGTCCTCTGCCGGCTCGAGGACGCCCCGCGCACCCCGGGCGAGCTCGCCGAGCTCGAGCGGGTCGCCAAGCCGAGCATGACCCGCACGGTCGCCGCGCTCGTGGAGCGGAAGCTCGTCTCGCGCCAGGACGACCCCAGCGACGGTCGTCAGGTGATCCTCTCCCTGACCGACGACGGCCGCCGGACGCTTCGGGCAATCCGGCGCAGGCGCGACGCCTGGATGTCCAGCCGCGTCTCGGTGCTCACCCCCGAGGAGCAGGAGGTCCTCACGCGGGCCACCGAGATCCTGACCCGGGTAGCCGGCGAATGAGCCCGACCTTCTCCTCCCTCTCGATCCGCAACTACCGCATCTACGCCGCCGGCTCCCTCCTCTCCAACACCGGCACGTGGATGGGCAGGGTCGCGCAGGACTGGCTCGTCCTGACCCAGCTCACCAACCACTCCTCCACGGCGCTCGGTGCCGTGACCGGGCTGCAGTTCCTGCCGTTCCTGCTGCTGGCGCCCGTGACAGGGATGATCGCCGACAGGTTCAGCAAACGGCGCATCCTCCTGATCACCCAGTCGTTCCTGGCCCTGTCGGCCTTGCTCCTCGCAGCCCTGGTGCTGAGCGGCACCGTCGCGCTCTGGCACGTCTACGTCCTCGCCTTTCTCCAGGGCATCGCCACCGCCGTCGACAACCCGGCCCGACAGACCTTCGTCTCCGAGATGGTCCCGCGCGAGTCCCTCAGCAACGCGGTGTCCCTCAACAGTGCGTCGTTCAACGCC
>NZ_JBKJPP010000078.1:0-6523 GCF_046595215.1 Lapillicoccus sp.
TGCACGGCGCGGCGTTTGCGCAGTCGGCGAAGATCGCGCGGGACCACGGCGGTCCGTTCGCGGGCTACGAGAAGAACCGCGAGCCGTTCCTCCGCGTGATGCGGAAGCACCGGGCGGCGCTCAAGGACATCGACCGGACGCACCTGCCGTCCGATCTGTTCCAGGCGGCGAAGGCGGTGTGGGACGAGGTGATCGAGCTGGGCGAGCAGCACGGCTTCCGCAACGCGCAGGCGACCGTGCTCGCGCCGACCGGGACCATCGGCTTCATGATGGACTGCGACACGACGGGCATCGAGCCCGACTTCTCACTGGTCAAGTTCAAGAAGCTCGTCGGCGGCGGCTCGATGCAGATCGTTAACCTCACCATCCCACGCGCCCTGCGCAAGATGGGCTACACGGGGGAGACCGTCGAGGCGATCGTCGAGTACATCGCCGACAAGGGTCACGTCATCGATGCGCCCGGTCTCAAGCCGGAGCACTACGAGGTCTTCGACACCGCGATGGGTGCGCGCTCGATCTCGGCGATGGGCCACGTCAACATGATGGCGGCGACGCAGCCGTTCCTGTCGGGAGCGATCTCCAAGACGGTCAACCTGCCTGAAGACGCCACGGTCGAGGAGATCTCGGATGTCTACATGCAGGGCTGGAAGCTCAGGCTGAAAGCCCTTGCCATCTATAGAGATAATGCGAAAGTTGGCCAGCCGCTCGCCGATGGCGGCTCGACTGCCAAGGGTCTCGCGGCTGACAAACTCGCTGCTGGCGAGGTCAAGGTCGAGAAGGTCATCGAGTACCGTCCGGTCCGCCGCCGGCTGCCGAAGCGTCGCGCCTCCCAGACGACGTCGTTCTCCGTCGGGGGGGCCGAGGGTTACCTCACGGCCGGCACCTACGACGATGAGCGGCTGGGCGAGATCTTCCTGAAGTTCGGCAAGCAGGGCTCGACCCTGGCCGGCGTCATGGACGCGTTCTCCATCGCCGTGTCGATTGGTCTGCAGTACGGTGTGCCGCTCGAGACGTTCGTCGAAAAGTTCACCAACCTGCGCTTCGAGCCGGCTGGCCTGACCGATGACCCGGACGTGCGGATGTCGCAGTCGATCATGGACTACGTGTTCCGCCGGCTGGCGCTTGACTACATGGACTTCGAGACGCGTGGCTCCATGGGGATCCACACCGCCCAGGAGCGGTCACGTCAGCTCGAGACGGGTTCCTACTTGGCCGACGAGACCGACTCCGATGACCTCGAAGACGAGCTGGAGTCCTACTCCCAGTCCGTCCAAGTCGCCAAGAAGGCCGAGCCGAAGGTGGAGGATAAGGCGGTCGAGGCTGGGTCCGCCGGTGCCGACAGCGCGGCGGTGGTGGGCTCCGGGTCCGGTGCCGCCTCAGCCCGCAAGGTCAGTGCCGAGATCCACTCGTCGGCCGAGCTCATGGAGAAGTTCCTGGGCAAGTCAGCGGACGCACCGATGTGCATGACCTGCGGCACGAAGATGCGGCCAGCGGGTTCGTGCTACGTCTGCGAAGGATGCGGCAGCACCAGCGGCTGCAGCTGATCGACTAGCTCCACGACGAAGGGCCCGGACGCCTGTGCGGGCCCTTCGTCCTGTGCCAGACCGGGTGTGTCAGAGGTAGAGGGTAGGAAGGACGTGAGGGTCGAACCGATCAACCTGGGAGATGACGTTGCAGCCCAAGTTGACTCGTCGTAGACGTCCAACCGCCGCCGACATCACGCCGGAGACACCGATTTGGTGTCCGGCCTGTCAGGCGAAGCATCCGGCCTCGGCATTCAACAAAGAGAGCCGCAAGTACAGCGGCCTCCACGGAGTGTGCCGGGAGGCTGAGCGACAAGCACGCCAGCCGCAGAGGGGCCACCTATCAGCTCAAGAAGTCGCCCGCGTCTCCAGGCCATCGTGATCGAGTGTCAACAGCAGGGGTGTACAGACTGCGGCTACTCCGACGTCCGCGCCATGGAGCCCGACCACGTTGTTCCTCGTGAGAAGTACGGGAAAGTCTCCCGGTTGGTGCAGATGTGCGTGTCGTCGCAACGAATTCGCGATGAGCTGGCGAAATGCCTTCCTCGATGTATCAGGTGACATCGCTGGTCGACGTCGGAGCAGCTTACGTCCGTCCTTCGCGGTGGCAGGAGGATTCCTCCATCATGGCAACGCCGAGTGGATCATCAGGACCTCATCGACCGTCTCCAGCTCGGCCAAGGGTGCAGGGACTGCGGGTGGGCGGGCTGGGCGCGAGGGCTTGACTTCGATCACGTGCGGGGAGTGAAGACAGCGCCCGTCTCTGGCCTCATCGCGAACAACCGCCCGTGGCTCGACATCGTCACCGAGCTCTTGAAGTGCGAGTGCGTGTGCGCCAACTGTCATCGGATACGGACCATAGAACGGCTGAGGGTGAAGTCTCGCGCAGCGGCCGAGTGACCAACTTCGGCCGCGATCGCAGGTCTTAGACCGCCACGCTAGCCGCTGTGAACATGCCAGTCGGCATGGGCTTTTCGAGTCGCCAAGTAATGGCGATCGGGCGCTCCCCTCGATGCTCGACGTAGTCGGCCTCACCAAGGAAGAGATATGGTGCGCCGCTGCCGAACGCGGTCACTTTCTCGTGCCGTGCGAACAACAGAATGTGAGTCGATCGCTCTTGATGGCAGATGTACCGCTGGCCAGTTGTTGACGCCACCGTCGTGCCTGACTGCGATTCCCAATGGAACAGCGACGGGCTGATCGCGTAGTCGCGATACATGGTGGTGGGGGAGTAGTCCGCCTCCGACTTCCTGAGGGTGACGAAGAATGCGTCAGTTTGGATGGTGTCCGAGAACAGAACGCCCTCGCGGAAGCTGTTGGGCTTGCGGCCATCGATCGACACATAGTCCAGCGCCGAGACAGCCTCCTCCCGGGTGTACCGGGCATGCACTCGGAGCGGGCGATCCCCGAGAGAGCCACCGAGCGGGACCGTCACGTGTTCGGCGCCCGCGAAACCGAGCTGAATGACGGATCGGAAGTCCTCCCGGGCTGCAGGCTCGTCCCGGAGGCGAGCCAGTCCCGCGGCATACGAGGCGTGGCCACCGCCATCTGGCCAGAGGGAGAAGAAGAGCATCCGTCCGTACCCCTGGAGGCTTGCATCCGCGTCTCCGTACGCCGGGGCATCGTCGCCGAGCCACCTCAAGTACGCGCTCGCTCGCACGGGGTCGTCGACGTGGACCAGCGCGCGGACCCGTTTCAGGAGACCTGCTTCATTCGGACCCCCCGCTGGGACAGAGACTCCGGCGTCCCGACGCAGTCCTGCCCAGGAGCGGTCGGAGCGCACGACATCCGCGAGCTCGACGCCAGAGTCTCGCAGGAACGTCGTAAGTTCTGTCGTGGGGTGGCCCTTCAGCTCGGCGATGAGCTGCTTCTTCGTCGTGCTGATCTGGCTCTTGATGTGTGCCAGCACGAGAGCCTGGGTCTGTCGATCAAGCACGATCTGGCTTCCGGCGGGCAGGAAGGGAAAGCCATGCTCGATGTCGCGGACAATCTGGGCGCGAGTCGAGCCGGTAAGCGCGCGATACCGCTGGTCGAAGCGGAACTCCTTCCGGTGATGACCAACGAAGTCGAGGGCCGTGAGGACCGCCTTGCCCGGTGCCGTGCGCAGGCCGCGTCCCAACTGCTGGAGGAACACCGTCGAGCTCTCGGTAGGACGGAGGAACAACACCGTGTTGATCGTGGGGATGTCGACACCCTCGTTGAAGACGTCGACCGCGAAGATGGCGTTGATGCGGCCGCTCCGAAGGTCGGCAATGGCGCGGTCCCGCGCGTCAGTGGCGGTGTCGCCGGTGATCTTGGCTGAGGGGATGCCGGCCCCCGTGAACACCTGAGTCATATACTCCGCGTGGGCCACGCTCACGCAGAAGCCAATGGCTTTCATGGCAGTGAGATCGGCGATCTTGTCCTCGACGGTCTTCAGGATGATCCGCGCACGCACGTGGTTGCCGGTGTAGAGGTTCGAGAGCGTTGCGGTGTCGTACGCGCCCGCCCGCCAGTCGACGTGCTGGAGATCCGTCCCGTCGGCGATGCCGAAGTAGTGGAAGGGCGTCAGCAGGTCTGCGCCTAGGGCATCCCAGAGGCGCAGCTCGGCGGCGGTTCGTCCGTCGAAGAAGTCGCGAACGTCGACCCCGTCGCCGCGCTCGGGGGTCGCCGTCAGTCCAAGGAGCTCGCGCGGTGCCAAGTGGTCAAGGATGCGCTTGTAGGTCCTCGCCTCGGCGTGGTGGAACTCGTCGATGACAACAGCCTCGTAGGCGTCGACAGGGATATTGGGGACTCCGTATGCCGTAAGGGACTGGACTGAGGCGAACACGTAGTCCCAGCGTTCTGGTCGAGCCCCGCCCACGTAGAGTTCGCCAAACTCTGGGTCTCCGAGGACCTCGCGGTAGGTCCGCATCGACTGCTGGAGGATCTCTCGTCGGTGTGCCACGAAGAGAAGCTTCGGCCGGCGACCTGCATCGAGGGCGAGCCCCTTGTAGTCGAGCGCGGCAACGACCGTCTTGCCGGTGCCAGTGGCGGCAACGATGAGGTTTCTGTGGCGATCGTGGACTTTGCGCTCAACGTCGAGAGATTCGAGCATCTGGGTCTGGTGCGGGTATGGACGGACCTCAAGTCCGGACAGCCCAAGAGTGACGCGGTCGTGGGTTCGAGACCCACCGGCCTCGGCTAGCGCGTCATCAAGGCGATCGCGGTCCGTGGCTGGGTCGTAGAGCTCGAACGAGGGGTCGTTCCAGTAGGTGTCAAACGTTGCGCTGAACTTCTCGAGCAAGGCCGGGGTCGCCACCGAGGAGAGGCGCACGTTCCACTCGACTCCGTCGAGCAGTGCTGCACGGGACAGGTTGCTTGACCCCACGTATGCCGTGTCAAAGCCCGTATTGCGACGAAAGAGCCAGGCCTTGGCGTGAAGACGCGTTCGAAGGGCGTCGTACTGGATCCTGACCTCCGCGCCGAAGTCGTTGATCAGTCGATCGAGCGCAACGCGCTCAGTCGCGCCCATGTAGGTGGTCGTGATGACGCGGAGCGTGACTCCGCGGTCTCGAAGATCCGCCAGCTCGCCCTCGAGGAGACGGATGCCGTGCCACTTGACGAAGGCGCAGACGAGGTCGACGTGATCGGTGCTGGTGAGCTCTGCCCGCAACTCACTGCCCATGCCTGGCTCGCCATGGGCGTTGGTCAGCAGAGCCGCGTCTGACAACGGCGTGGCTGGACGACCCCGATCTACCAGTGTGACCTGACCAGGCGCCCCCGGCCGGGTGAGGGAGAGCAGCTGGCTGGGGGCTTCGATGAGGATGTCTTCGTGGGCCTTGAGGTCCTCGAGGATTCGGTTGACGAGCTCGCGCCGCCTATAGGGGTCTGTCTCGCCGTGCAGAGCGCGAAGCACTGCCGCCCGGACGTGACGGCTAAGCACCTCCGGCTCATCAGCCTCATCGACTCTGCCAGTGAGCGGTGTCAGGACGTCGAGGTCATCCAACGCCTCCCGCAGGCGCTTGGTGATGAGGCTCTCGTAGAGCCCCTCGAGCATGCCTTCCCCTGTTTGCGTCACGGGGAGAGCTTGCCATTCGCGCGCCCTGGGTATCGCAAGCGGCGTCCTTCAATCAGGTAACGGCGCCCGTCACGCAGCGGCCGGGTCCCATGGATCATCGAGGGAGCCGCGCTCGCAGCGGCCCTGCCCAAGCTGGTAGAGCCCGCGGAGGTCGCCATCGCCAAAACTCACCAGTCCGAGGTTCTCGGCAGCCATCAGCTGGTGAGCATCGTCGACGTGGGCGAGGCCGACGACGTGGCCGAGCTCGTGCATGATCACCGCGCGCCCCGAGGCGTGGCCCTCCACGTCGCGAGCGTTCAGGGTGGCGAAGTAGTCGGCGTCCAGGGCCACCTGACCGGTCGACCAGGACCATCGCCCAGTCAGCGGGGAGGCGGAGGCCGAGCTGCCTCCGAGACCTGCGACCCTCCCCGCGAGACCTGGCACTTCGTCGGGCGTCGCCCAACCGACGAGGATGCTCTGAGGCGTCGGATCGAGCCCTCCAGACGAGCTCGTCCAGTCCTGGACGAGGGGGCGCGAGCTGTCGCTGGCATCCACCACGAGGTGCAGCCCGGTGGCGCGAGCGACCTCTGAGACCGCCTCACCAACCATGCGGTCACCATCCGGCGGAGCGCCTCGGTGGTTGACGGCGACGTGGATCACTGCGCAGGGATCGTACGTCACCGGATCGGCTGACTCGTGCTGCGTTTTCACGAAGGCGTACCCGCCCTGGCCTACTGGAGGCTTGGGCGGCGGTTGGTATGCCGTGGCCGCAGGCGGGGTCCCGCGGAAGAGCCGAGTCAGGTCGTGCCACTGGGCTGTGCCCTGGACCCTCCACCCCGCCAGAGCGATGACGACGCCGACAATGACTACAGAACGCAGCACCGCCGCTGGAAGCCGGGACTCTTCACCGGCTCGCCGTGATCGGCTGACCCGCGACGCAGCGGGTGGGTCGAGGAAGCCCGGGGTGGAAGCACCCTGCGCC
>NZ_JBKJPP010000119.1:0-2863 GCF_046595215.1 Lapillicoccus sp.
GGCTCCGGCGAACAATTCGGCGGTGGCCTGCCGCTCACCGCCCTCCGCGTCCGGATCCCGGCGGGCGCCATCCTTCGTACCGAATGCCTTCCGCATTGGGGCCGCGCCGAGCATTTCGTTCGGTAACCCGGCCACTCGCCGCACCTCCACCTCGACCGCCTTCATCGCGGCGAACGAAGCAGTCTCGTAGTCCCCAAGGGCGAAGTTGGATCGTGACGAGACGAGCAGCGGATCGAGGTCCCCGGCAAGCCGGTCCGCCGCCCACACCTTCGTGACGGCGTTGGGATCCTTCGATGTATCACGGCCCGTCTCGCTCACGCGCTGCCAATGGCCGGTGATGGGTTCTTGTGGTGGGTGGCGATGAGTCCCTCTCCCTCCAGCCATGCCCAAGCGTCAGCCATGCGCACGAGCAGAGCTTCCCCGTCACGCGGCGGGGACTCGCCCAGTGCCATGTCCATCCCTCGGAGGACGTTGTTGAGAATGATCTGGTCGCTTGCAGCTTGCCTAGCCAGTAGTGTCACCGCGAGGTCAGGCAAGGACAGGTTCCTGATGTCGTCCCCAGGGATGATGGGCTGACACATGCCTTCAGAATAGGTTGACGAGCCGGGCAAGCGGAGACCTCTTGATGGGAACAGGTAGACGTGGTTCGCCATCCGCCCGCCCTCCAGGAGCCGACGCGTGTCAGATGTCCTCGGCCGCGATTCGCGTATCAAGGCTGCTGCTCGTGCCCCTGCGTCAGACCGCCGCCTGTCGGCGCACCCATGTGACTGGATCTGCTTGTTGTGCGGACGTGAGCCGTCCTGACAAACAGGATCCCTCTGCAGGCGCGTCGGTCTCGTGTGTCAGCGTCGGGGCAGACTCCGACCGTCGGGCAACGCGCGCCCACTCAGTAGCGCCAGGAGTGAGCCGCTGTCTGCGCGGACGAGCTGGCCGGTTCCCCAGCCCCAGCCGGTGTCGGTGGCCTCGAGCAGGACATCGCTCAGGTCGACCCCGAACACGGTGCCGTTGACGGCGGTGAGCTGGTCGAGGACGGCGTTCAAAGCCTCTCTTGGTGCGACCACGGGCCGGTCGAGCGCGATCGTCACGTCCAGGGAGTGGATGACAGCATGGCTCAGGGCACCGGCTGCACCGCCGCCCGGCGGCTGCCACGCGTGCAGTCTCGGCGATCGGAGCTGATCGAGGAGGTCGACGAGCGGCAGCGAAGCGTCCCGCGCGGCCACGGTGTCGGAGAGCACGGTGAAGTCTCCCCCGGCCGCCGCCATCTCGGCGACAAACTGCTCGGGAGTCAGCCGCACCGGCATCGTCATGTGCGCGATCACATGCCGCACCAGCCACTTCTCGCACAGCGACGGCGCGTCCCAGATGTCGACGGCCGCGGCGGCGAGGAGATCGGCGAGCCGATCGCAGGTCGGCGCCACAAAGGACTGCAGGTCGGTCACGATCGCTCTCCTTGCATGAGGTGCGCTAGGTGTTCCTCGAGCTTGTCGAGGGATGTGAGGAAGCCGGCGCGGGCCTGGGGTATGCGCATCGCCTCGGGCACGTGCCGCTGATGGATGACGACCGAGGTGCTGCCGTCCCCGAGGTCGCCCAACGTGCTGGTGGTGTGCATCCCGCTCGCCGGCTCGAACCAGGCAAGCCGCTCGGGCGGAACGACCTCGGTAAAGGTCGCGACCATCCGGTGGCTGCCGGCCTCACCGTTCATCAGGGTCTCGAACCGGCCGCCGGGCCGAAGTTCGACAATGACGCCGTCGACCGGGGTGGCCATACCGCGTGGGCCCCAGAAGTGCGTGAGTTCGGCGGGCTCGGTCAGGCACCGCCACACCAGCTCGCGCGGCGCGCGGAAGACCCGCCGATAGACGAGTTCGTCATCGTTCACTGGTTCTCCCGCGTCTGCACGTGGGCCAGGTGCGTCTCCAGCCGGTCCATTCGCTCTGACCACGTGCGCCGGCTCTCCTCGATCCAAGAGAAGGCGGCCTCGAGCGCCGCCGGTTCGAGCCGACACGGCCGGGTCTGCCGGTGCTGCCCCCGACTGATCAGGCCGGACCGCTCGAGCACCCGGATGTGCTGCGACACCGCCTGCATGCTCATGGCGTACGGCTTCGCCAGCTCCTTGACCGTCGCCTCGCCGGCGCTCAGCCGGGTCACGATGTCGCGCCTGGTGCCGTGACTGAGCGCGGTGAACAGGGCATCGAGCCGCTGGTCGTCGATGGCGGATCCCATAGCTGAATTCAAGCATACGCTTTATCAAGCGTCAACTTGAGCACGCCGTGGCCTCCGCTATGTGGGTAGCGCTGGGGCGGCTCGGGCTCACGCAAGAACCTCATCCGCCGCGATCCGCGCGGGTCTGCCCTGAGTCTTACCGCCGCGTGCGGACGAGGGGCCTCACCGCAGATGAGCGCAGGTGCCGCCGACAATCGTCGTGTAGCCAACACGGGCGCTGGTACGTGGTGCCCGTGTCAAAGTGCCGGTCACGATGCTCCTCTGCATCGAGCGGGCTGCGGCGAACCACTGAGAAGACCTCAGCCCCGTCGCCTAGCTCGTCACCGCCTGAAGGCCTGGCGAGAGGGAACCGCTGCTTGCCGACAGCGTCTACGTGTCTACGTACTCATCGCCCTCCTGCTGGCCGTTGAGCTAACGGTGTCGACGTCTGCGGCACACCACGAGCTGACCCGTGCTTCGTGAGCCGCTTCGGCATCCGCACGATCCGACGGCGCACGGGGCTGCCGACCGCCGTCGGGGGAGCCGGCGCGCTCGTCAGCCGCGGGGAGGGTCCTCGGGGAGCGCGGCGAACGCCTTCTTCGTGCCCCGGTACCAGCCCATCCCCTTGATCGGGTTGCGCCAGCGGCCCTTCATCTCGTCGTGG
>NZ_JBKJPP010000042.1:0-9441 GCF_046595215.1 Lapillicoccus sp.
GGACACAGCGGCGGGATCACGCGCAGGTCAACGACCGGTGCATAGCGTTCGACGTCGAGCAGCAGGCGCCGTTGGACGATCAAGGTCGTGGCGTGCAAGGCCATCCCGAGCGCGGACCGCGGCGGCTCCTTCAAGGCGCACGAGTAGCCGGTCGCGAAGACCCAGACCGTGTCGGCGCCCATCTCGATCGCGTGCGATATCGGCGAGTTGTTGACGACGCCCCCATCCATGTAGGCCCGATCGTCGAGCGAGACCGGGGGCAGGACACCCGGGATCGCCGTGCTGGCGAGGATCGCGTCCTCCGCCGGCCCGGACGAGAGCGCCCGCCCGGCGCCGGTGAGGACATCGGTGACCACGACGTGCAGTGGGATGGGCGCGTCCTCGAGTCGATCGAACCTCAGGTGATCGCGCAGGAGGCGCCGAAGGCCACTGTTGCTGACCAGGTGATCGCTGCGCCCGGAGAAGCCGAGCAGTCCACGAAGCGGATGCGTAGGGAACACCGAGCTGCGCCGGAGCGATCGCCACACCTCGCCCAGGTCTTCGAGCGGGGCCTCTGCAGCGACCCACGCTCCGTTCAGCGCTCCGACCGAGGTGCCGACCACAAGATCTGGGTGGACTCCCGCCTCAGCGACAGCAGTAAGCATTCCGACCTGCGCGGCACCCAGGTTCGCGCCTCCGGACAACACGAAAGCTGTAGCCATCCCTCCACGATGACGTCAACCGTCACCGAGCGGTGGCCACCGACGCATCCTTCACAGACCCGTAATACCTCGCACCCAGGGCCAGCAGGGTCAACGGGTGATCCGCGCGGCCTCCTGAGTCGGTCAGGAGGTCTTCCCGCCATCCAGGTCGCTGAGACGATCCGCGAGGAGCAGGACGCCGCCGTCCGCAAACCGATCGGTGACCTTCGTCCCGAGCACGTCAGCGATTAGCTCAGTGTCCTGCGTCTGCTCGACGTTGTCGTTGGGATGTCCTGTAGTCGCGGCCGGTCGGCCGTTGAGGTGCAGCTGGGGGTCGGGGCGAAGCCAACTAGGGAGCTCACCAATTGAGAAGGACCGATGTGCCTGGTCAGTGACAGTCCTCGTCACGGCCTGCTCGTGGTACTGCCCGGTGCGTCAACCGCCGCGTTTGCCGCCAGCGTGGGGTTCACCGCCACAGGGCTGCCACTGCACTGAGCAGTCCCAGTAGCATCAGGCTCAGCGCCCACACCATGTCGAGGTTGAACCACGTGCGCGATACGGCCCGCAAGCCGAACCAGCGGTAGACCAGGATCGCCAGCACTGCGCCGGCCGACAGCATCGCGAGTGTGTGCGCGGCGGCGACGAGCAACGCGGGGGCGGTGTGGTCGGTCACGAGCTGGCTCAGGGCGGCGTGCTCGCCTGCCATGTCGGGCTGGTTCATCGACAAGAAGATCGGCAGCAGCATCAAGCCAGCGCCATGGGCGGTTGCGGCAAGGAACGACCACCACACGAGACGGTGCGGGGCAACCCGAGCGAGGTACTTGGGGTGATGTGACCGCGAGATCAGCAGGTATGCGCCGAAGCCGATCGCGACGCCCGACGCGACCAGCCGGATCGGCGTCTCCCACTCAACGAGCGCACTGACCATCGAGAACGGCAGCAAGATCGCCGCCATCGCCAGGAAGTGGCCAAGCGCCAGCATCCCTAGAGCACTGACCAGCGCCGAGGACCGGCGCTCCATCAGCGCGGCCGAGACCGCCAGCGGCCATCCCATGCCCGGGTTCAGCCCGTGATAGATCCCCGAGAGCGCGACCGCCCACCAGAGCGCGGCGGTGGACGCCTCGCCCATGTCCACGGTGGATGAGCGCGCTCAGGCCGAGGGGTAGCAGAAACTGTCGGTCGAGCAGTCTCCGCCTTCCAAGCGGATTTGGTGGGAGCGGTATCCGTCGGGGAACTCCACCCAGAAGCTGTCGTCTAGGGTCAGCCCACCCTCGCCGCCCGCGTCCGCTTTCACCATGGCAGCAGGCACGCCGTCGGGATAGAACTGGTCATCCCAGGTGGAGTAGAGCGAGTTGGTCCAGTAGACCCGCTTGCCGTCCCGGCTGACCTCAACCATCTGAGGTCCGCCCAGGTATTCCGCTCCGCTGGGATGCGCGGTCTTGCGGGTGATCCCGCCGATGCGGACCGAGCCGGCGAGTGTGGGGTTCATCGGGTCATTGACGTCGTACTGACGCATCTCCCCGGTGCCCCAGCACGAGACGTAGAGGAACCGGTCGTCCAGAGACAGGTCGATGTCGGTGACCAGAGGCGGCACCGCCTCGAATCCCTTGAGCAGCGGCGGCAGATCATCAGGGTCCGCGGGTTCGGGCGGGATCGTCGCGGTCTTCTTGACGTGGAACTCACCGTTCTCGCGCCACCAGGTCCAGATCGACCCCTCGAGGTTGGTGGTGTCGATGACGACGCCGCAGAAGCCGTACTCACGGGAGGGGTCGTGGGCAGGCCGCACCTCAAGAGCCATCTGGTGGTTCTCGCCGAGGTCGATGGTCTGCACGTTGCGTCGGCCGCGCAAGTCCCAGAAATGGAGGCGGTGGCCGTACTTGTTGCTCAGCAGGTCTTCGGGGACGATGCCGCCCTCGAACTGCGGCGGCAGTCCCCACTCGGAGGAGACCATGTAGTCGCGCGGAAGATTCCACCAGAAGTCGTAGTGCTTGTCCTGAACACCACGATCGATTTCCCAGCGGCCGAGCACCTCGAAGGTCTCGCAGTCCATGATGAAGATGCCGGGAGGGCCGTCGGTGCCGTCCGCCCCGCCGCCGCCGAGCGTCGAAACGTAGATCCCCTCGGGGCCGCAGTGGATCGTGTGAGGCCTCGAGTAGCCCGTCTTCGCGAAGATCTCCTCAGGCTCGATGACCTTGTGCAGCTTGGCTGCCGTCGGGCCACCTTTGACGTCGACGACGTAGATCCGCGACGACCGGATGCCCGGGATGATCAGGTAGCGGCGCTCGAGGAAGGCGTGCCCTGTCAACGGTGACAGGGCCGAGGAGCAGGCGTTCCAGCCGAAGTGGTGGAACTCGTCGCCGGTGTTCGGCATCAGTACCTGGTGGACGATCTCGCCGAATGACGCGGAGTCGGGGTCGACGTCGACCACGGCCAGCCCGTCGGGTGCGGAGCCGTCGGGGCTCAGCATCACCGTGTAGGCCAGCGTCTCGGCGGGCGCTTCCATCGCCAGTCGTGGTGAGGCATGGAAGGTGACGTCGGGCCTGGCTGACATGGGGTACCTCCGGAGTGGGCGACGAGTCCCTATGGCCAACGTAGGGCAGGATTGCCGAGGTCGCCAGACTTGAGTTGTACCGCCCGGGATGACTTGGGCGGTGGCCAAGACGCTGACCTGCGGCATTGTCGCGCGGGCGGCCCGTAAGTGGTCACTAAGAACCTCCCGTGAGGGGCCGGTAGCCTCGCTGGATGGGCTCGTTCGTGCGTCAGGTGACGACGGCCTCGGGCGCGACCGCGGTTCAGATCGTGCATAAGAAGGGCCGGGTGGTGCTCGGGATCGTGCACATCGGCTCGGCCCATGACGAGGCTCAGCTGGCGGCGCTGCTGCAGGCTGCGCAGGAGCAGCTGCACGCCGGCCAGGGGCTGTTGCCGTTGGAGACGGCCTCGGGTGGGGGCCGCCCGGTCGGGCAGGCGGTGGTCGAGGGACCGCGTCGCTGGTCGTGTGGGAGGCGCGGCGCGGGGTGTTCGACGCGCTCGGCTTCGACGCGGTCAAGGACGAGGCGTTCACGTGGTTGCGCAAGGTCGGGATGAACAAGGAACGCCGGGTCGACCCCCAGGTCACCGTGGGCCTCTTGACCGACGCGACCGGGTTCCCGGTGCAGGTGCACCTGTTCAAGGGCAACAAGGCCGAGACGAAGACGCTGATCCCGGTCCTGACCGCGTTCCGGGAGCGTCACGCCGTGCGCGACATCGTCGATGTGGCCGACGCCGGGATGCTGTCCGCGGCGAACCTGCTCGCGCTGGAAGAGCCGGGTTTGCGTTCATCGTCGGGTCCCGGATCAGCAAGGCCCCGTACGACCTGGCCGAGCACTTCCGCAGCAAGGGCAACGTGTTCACCGACGGGCAGTGCCTCGAGACCACCCGCCCCATGGGCACCGGGAAGGCCGCTCGGGAGCGGGGGGTGGTGCACCAGTACAAGTTCAAGCGGTCCCAGCACGACAAGCGATCAACGCGATGATCGCCCGGGCCGAGAAGGTCGCCGACGGCACGAGGCGGTTGCAGAAGGACCGGTTCGTCAACATTGAGGGAGCGACCAAGGGTGTCGACTGGGACCTCGTCGAGCGAGCCCGGTTCCTGGCCGGGCTGAAGGGCTACGTCACCAACATCCCGGCCGAGACGATGACGGGCCCGCAGGTCACGGCCGCGTACCACGACCTGTACCAGGTCGAGCGGTCCTTCCGGATGGCCAAGTCCGACCCTGCCGCGCGGCCGGTGTTCCACCGGATCCGCCCCAGCGTCGAAGCCCACCTGACCGTCGTCTTCGCCGCCCTGGCCGTCTCCCGCGCCGCTCAAGCCGCGACCGGGCTGAGCATCCGCAAGATCATCACCACCCTGCGCCCCCTGCGCTCAGCGACCGTGACCATCAGCGGCGCCACGATCACCGTCCCGCCACGCATCCCCGCCGAGGCCCAAGCCATCCTCTACGACCTCCGCCGGGGTGGTAACTAAACCGGCACAACTCAGGCCAGAGCCACGATTGGGTCGGCTCGACCTATCCCATTGCTTTCTGTACTCGACCCGCTCTATCTCGTTGTGAAAGACGCATCCCGACGAAGGCGTAGGCGCGTAGCAGGAAACTCGGGAATAACAACCGGCCGAAGATGTGGTGGGGGTCGAGGTGCGGCAGTGCCCGCCGCCCCTTATCGACGAGGCCGCGCAGTGGCGTGTCCAGCGGCGCCAACCAGCCCGCAGGCTCGGGCGATGCGAATACATACGCCTGTTCCGGGGTGAGCACCAGACACCGTAGGGTCGCGACGGCTGCGGCGAACACGTACCGCCTCGATATCGCGTGCATCTCCCGAGTATGCCGTTACTCACCATCCCGGATTCAATGTCCTAAAATGCCGCAGGTAGCGGATCGCCGGCAGTTGTTCCCGCATCCAGGTTGGGGGCATGTCGTTCCGTTGACACTCGTGCCATGTCGGGTTGACATGACCAGATGCTGTTCGTTGCAGTGCGCGTCCTCGCGCTGCTCTTTGCGCTTTCATGGCTCATCATCCCGGGCTTCGGGCTTATCGACCTCAGCGTCACCTGGAGCCCAGACTGGCCGGTGATGCTCGAGGCCGGGCGGGGACTGTTCTTCTCCGTGTTCGTCGGGCTCGCCTTTCTCGTGGTTGCCCTCTTCCCGAAACGGTCCACCACACGAGGCCCTTCCTCGATCCATGCCGCCCCACGCCGGGGCGCCCGAGCCGTCAACGTGGAGCACGCGCAGCGCAGCGAGCCTGAACGACGTTGACACCGACCAGCAACGGCAGACACTAGCGAGCGAGGAAGGGCCCACCCCGATCCACCCTCGACAAGAACAAGAGCACGGGCATAATGCCGATCAGCGGACGTCCGCGGGCTGGCTGGTGACGCGTCGCCTGCTGCCTCGAGCTGTCTGTGTCGTGTACTCCTGCGGCGCGTCACCGCGCCTGGGCCGCTACTTCCAGCGGTTGATGAACTCGACCGTCGCCGTGTTCACGTCATCCGGGTTCGAGGCGCTCAGGAAGTGTTGGCCGCCCTCGACAACCCGCAGCTCAGTGTCGGCAGCATTGACGAACCGCCTGATCTCGTCCTCGGCATTGGGCACCGAGTACACCTGATCAGCCGTGCCCTGCATCCACAGGACCGGACATCTCACGCTGTCGAGTCGGCCGTGCAAGCCGTCACGATCACGCAAATTGATAGTGCTGATCCGGAGCCGCTGACGCCCCGCATCACCGGTGTAGTTCTTCTGGTATGTCGCATGCCAGAACGAGCGCTCGTTGGGCGCTAGGTCCTCACCGAGGCCGGCCTCGAGGACGGCATCGACGAACTCGACCGGAACGATCCACTCGTCGCCGACGCTTTCGGCAAGTGCGTCGATTGAAGGGGTGCAGAAATCGATTCCGTCCCAACACCCCAGGTCGCGACTGCGCTGGCTCTCGTAATCCATCGAGGTGCCGAGCGGAATGATGCCTTTCACTGCGTCGGGGGCGAGCATCGCCATGCGGGCCGCCACCCATCCGCCTTGCGACGTACCCAGGACGAACGCCTCGGAGATGCCGAGCGCGTCAAGAACCTGCAGGTTGGCGACGGCGCTGTCCCAATAGGTGAAGTGTTCGTACGTGGAGCGCGTCTCACCGTGGCCGTACAGCTCGATGGCAAGCAGGTTGGCGGTTTCACTGAGTTCGGTATGAGCGAACTGGGGCCGGTACAGCTCAACCGAGGTGCTGAACGAGTTGACCATGACCAGCGTCGGGAGCGAGGCATCGTAGGGCTTGCCAAACTCGTAACCGATGGTCGAGGTGCCGAGATGGGGCACGGTGACCGTTCGGACTTCGTCACTCATGGTCTCTCCTCTGGATGGCTGCTGGCGGGGAAGGACTGATGCACGGCCTGAGGACAGGTTGGGTCGGGCCGCCGATTGCAGGTGTGGTCATGATGGTCTCTTACTCGATGGTGGTCAATCGTCTGAGCGGCGGCTGGTCGTCAGCGCCGGTGCTGGGCCACGTTCGATCCAGACGGGCCGAAGGTGAGCCGCCGAACGGACGACGAGGCGTGAACGTCCGGATCTGCCGCGCTGGGTGTGCGTTCTTGCTCAGTGAGGGATCCCCGCTTGGACACGGCTCAGGATCGATGGGGCGGCATCAAGCTGCCCGGCTAAGTATTCGGCTTCCGCGACCCGCTCAACCAATGCTGCCGCATACGCTGGGCCTTCACCCGTCCAACACCGGCGGGCCAGATCCGCGAGCAGCACAGGCCCGTTCAAGTCTGATGCGCCTTGATGGCTCAACGTCTCCTAGGAGTGAAGATGGCTTTTCGTCCCCCAGACCGTGACGATCTGATCGCCGCTGGAAGTAAGTTCGGGATCACTCTGTCCGAGATTGAGCTCGCGACCTACGAGAGCCTGACCGCCGGGTCGGCAGCAGCGTACGACTTGGTGGAACTGCTGTATGCCGAGACCGCGCCGTCGGCGCCCACCGGGCGCGGCAGCTCTTTCCCGGCTCCGGCGGACAACCCGCTCGGTGCGTGGTATGTCCGCACCGAGATCCCCGGCGCCGCAAGCGGTCCGCTGCACGGGTTGCGGGTCGCGATCAAGGACAACATCTCCGTGGCCGGCGTGCCGATGATGAATGGCTCGCGCACGGTCCAGGGCTACGTGCCCAAGTACGACGCAACCGTAGTCACCCGCCTGCTCGAGGCCGGTGCGACCGTGGTCGGTAAGTCCGTCTGCGAAAGCCTCTGCTTCTCCGGCGCCAGCCACACCTCCGACAGCGGGCCGGTCCGCAATCCGTGGGACACGACCCGGACCACCGGCGGTTCGTCCAGCGGCAGCACGGCGCTCGTCGCTGCGGGCGAGGTCGACATCGCCCTCGGTGGTGACCAGGGCGGTTCGGTGCGCATCCCGAGTTCGTTCTGCGGCACGGTCGGGCACAAGCCGACCTACGGCCTGGTCCCCTACACCGGCGCGTTCCCGATCGAGCTGACCCTCGACCACCTCGGCCCGATCACCCGCACCGTGTCCGACGCGGCCCGGATGCTGTCGGTGATCGCCGGGTACGACGGCGGTAAGGACCCCCGTCAGCCGTCCGGCGTGGCGTCATCGGATTACGACGCCGACAGCGACGGCGACGTCACGGGCATGCGCGTCGGGATCGTCACCGAAGGCTTCGGCCTTGAAGGGCTTTCCGACCCCGAGCTCGACGCGACAGTCCGCGCGACCGCGCAACGACTGACCGAGGCAGGCATGATCGTCGAAGACGTGAGCATCCCATGGCACCTGCACGGCATGGCGATCTGGAACGTCGTCGCCACCGACGGGGCGACCGCGCAGATGATCGACGGCAACGCCTACGGCTACAACTACAGCGGCTGGTACGACCCAGAGCTGATGGCGCACTACGGCAAGCAGCGCCACGAACGGGCCAATGACTTCTCCGCCACGACCAAGCTGGTCGCCCTCGGTGGCGGCTACTCGCTCGCCTCGACCTACGGACGCTACTACGCGATGGCGCAGGACCTGGTCCCGCGCCTGCGCAAGGCCTACGACGACGCGCTGGAGACCTACGACGTGCTGGTCATGCCGACGCTGCCGATCACCGCGACGACGCTAGTCAGCAATCAGGACGATTTGATGACCAGCATCGTCCGCGCCCTGGAGATGATCGTCAACACGGCCCCGATCGACTGCACCGGTCACCCGGCGACCAGCGTCCCGGCCGGCTTGGTCAACGGCCTGCCGACCGGGCTGATGATCATCGGCAAGCACTTCCAGGACGCGACCTGCCTGAAGGTCGCCAAGGCGGTCGAGGCCCAGGCCGGCGGGTTCCCCCAGCCACCGGCGTACGCCGCAACGGTCAGCCACTAGGGACCAGGCATCGCCAAGGCACTGCGGCGCACTACCGACAATTTGGTGGCTATGCGGTTGTGCTGATTGCGAGGTCTTGGGACAGCGTGCGCATGCGGGTTCGGAGGTCTTCGTGTGGGCGCGGTTGAGGCGGGTGCGCGCCGTCGGGGGCCGTCCGGGTCCGGGTCGGCGGACGCTGGCACGGATCGAGGTGATGATCTGGTCTCGGAGGGCGATGGTGCCGCCTCTTCGGTTGGCACCCGGTAGTGGCGGGCCCAGCCGGGTTTGACGACCAGCTGTTTCGCCCGCGCAGCTTACGCAGGTCGTAGGCGGCTTGCCGGGCGGTGTAGCCCTGATCGGCGCGGCCGGTGAGTGAGCCCACCTTGACCGCGAGATCGACGGTGAATCCGTCGGGTGCCACGATTAAGGCGAGGATGGCGGTCGGGGCCTTGTGGATCGCCGTTGAGCGTGTCTGAACGCTCGCAGCGGGCTCTGAATCCCGCGGGGCAGACCTCGAAAGCGTGTGTGGGGGAAACTCCACCGTGGGTTCAAATCCCACCGCCACCGCCGCTGACCAGCGGAAACGCCGGTCGGAGCCTCAGGGCCCCGACCGGCGTTCCCGGTCCTCGTCTCGTACCGCTAAGTCATCGCAGGGTTGGACCAGTCCATGACGCTCATGATCATCGGCTGGCTCACGCCCAGGATGCGTAGGACGGTCGCGGCGGTATGCCTTGCATCGTGCAGCCGGCTGTCGCGGATCCCGGCCTCCGTGAGGAGTTCCTTCCAGTGTTGATCGGCCCCTGGATTCGTTGGTGGTCCAGGCTTTTGACGCTTACGTCTTCGAGCGGCTGGCTGTGCCGGCGGCAGCCGGGAGTGACTTCTTGTTGGTCAACTAGT
>NZ_JBKJPP010000192.1:0-7721 GCF_046595215.1 Lapillicoccus sp.
TCACCGTCACGGGCCCGACCGCGGCCAGCTACCTGATCGTCTACCCGGGCGGGACGACCCGGCCCGGCGCGTCGAACCTGAACTTCAGCGTCGGCCAGACCATCCCCAACATGGTCCTGGTCCCGCTCGGGCCCGGTAACACCGTCACGTTCTACAACGCGGCCGGGGTCACGGACGTCATCGCCGACGTCCTGGGCTACTACCGGCAGGGGTACGGCGCCGGGTTCATCGGGGTAGCGCCGGCCCGGGCCCTGGACACCCGGATCGGCCGGGGTGCTCCCAAGGCCAAGCTGGGGGCGGGGCGCGCGCTGACCCTGACCGTCCCGAACCTGCCGGCGGGCACGACCGCGGTCGCCCTGAACGTCACCGTCACGGGCCCGACCGCGGCCAGCTACCTGATCGTCTACCCGGGCGGGACGACCCGGCCCGGCGCGTCGAACCTGAACTTCAGCGCCGGCCAGACCATCCCCAACATGGTCCTGGTCCCGCTCGGGCCCGGTAACACCGTCACGTTCTACAACGCGGCCGGGGCCACGGACGTCATCGCCGACGTCCTGGGCTACTACAACTGACCGTGGTCGTCTCCGGCCGCTCTCGCCATGGTCATCGCTGGGACTTCGGTCGGCGGCCTGACCCTCGTCTCGACCCGGATGATCGCCCCGCTCCCGGCGTCAGATCGGCAGCAGATGGCACATCATGACCACCATCGGCTGAGGCCGGACCTTGCTTCAGGGGCAGCTGGTCAAATACGTGTGCTCTCGCGATACGTTTTGCGCATGGCCAGACCCCACGCCGCATATCTCATCGAGGATGCCTTCCATCGTCGTTCGAATGCCATCCTGCGCGGCCGGGGATGGGGCACCCGCACGATCAGCCACACCGGATACGGAAGTCAGGACTTCGTACGGGTCCTCGGGAGGGTGCTGCTGAGCCGTCAGCACCCCGGGCCGCCGGTCAGCGCGACCGAAGGAAATCTGCGGCGCCTGAGGGACACCCCGGGTGTACAACGCGGCTGGCGGGCCTTCATCACCGCCGGGGCGATGAACGTGCCGGTGCGGGTCGTCGCGGGCCGTCGGACTGCGCAGACGTTCTCCGACCGCAGCGGCTACATCGACGTGGTGATTCGCGATCCGGGGCTTGAGCCGGGCTGGCATGCCGTCACGATCGAGGCGGAGGGCGGCGAGCCGGTCCAGGCCGCGGTGCGGATCGTCGACCGCGAGGCCCGGTTAGGCATCGTCAGCGACATCGACGACACGGTCATCTCCACCTCGCTGCCACGACCGTTCATCGCCGCCTGGAACACCTTTGTCCGGCAGGAGACAACTCGTCACCTGGTGCCCGGTATGGCGCCGATGTTCCGCACCCTGATCGCCGAACACCCCGGGGCGCCAACCTTCTACCTGTCCACCGGCGCCTGGAACACCGCGCCGACGCTGACCCGCTTCCTCAAACGTCACGGCTACCCGGCCGGCCCGATGCTGATGACCGACTGGGGCCCGACCAACACCGGCTGGTTCCGCAGCGGCCAGGAGCACAAGCGCGCGTCGCTCGACCGCTTGGCCCGCGACTTCCCGGGCATCCGGTGGGTGCTCATCGGCGATGACGGACAGCACGATCCGAAGATCTACCAGGACTTCGCGGAAGCCCGCCCCGAGCTCGTCGACGCGATCCTCATCCGCCAGCTGACGCCGACCGAACAGGTCCTGTCCCACGGCCTGCCCGTGTCCAACGAGGAGATCGCGCCCCGGCCGCAACGCGCCGCGCGCGTCGACGTCCCGGTGTTCTACGCCCCCGACGGGTTCGGGCTGTTGCGGATCCTGCGCACCGCCGGCAAGGTCGGGCGCGGTGCCTGAGCTCCCGGAGGTCCAGGCCCTCGTCGACTTCCTCGCCGTGCGGACGGCGGGACACGCCATCGCCGGGATCGAGCTCGCGTCCTTCTCCGTCCTCAAGACCTTCGACCCGCCGTCCTCGGCCCTGGAGGGCGGCCTCATCGACGCGGTCTCGCGCCACGGCAAGTTCCTCGACATCGACGTCGGCGGCATCCACCTGATCTTTCACCTCGCCCGGGCGGGCTGGCTGCGCTGGTCCGACGAGCTGCCTACGACCACGGTGAGGCCCGGCAAGTCACCGATCGCGGTGCGGGTCAGGCTCTCCGACGGATCGGGCTTCGACCTGACGGAGGCCGGCACCAAGAAGTCGCTCGCGGCATACCTCGTCCGCGACCCCCAGGTGGTGCCGGGCATCGCGCGCCTCGGCCCGGACCCGATGGCGGCCGACTTCTCGCTGGAGACCTTCGCCGGGATGCTCGAGGGGCGCCGCACCCAGGTCAAGGGCCTGCTGCGCGACCAGGAGTTCCTCGCCGGCGTTGGCAACGCCTATTCCGACGAGATCCTCCACGTCGCTCGGCTCTCGCCCTTCGCCATCGCGGGCAGCCTCGGCCGCGAGGACGTCGAGCGTCTGTATGCCGCGCTGCGCGACACCCTCTCGGGCGCGGTCCTCGCGGCGACGGGCAAGCCGGCGAAGGAGCTCAAGGACGCCAAGCGCGAGGGGATGCGTGTCCACGGCCGGGCCGGGCAGGGCTGCCCGGTGTGTGGCGACACCGTCCGCGAGGTGTCCTTCGCGGACTCGTCGCTGCAGTACTGCGCGACCTGCCAGACCGGCGGCAAGCCCCTCGCTGACCGGCGCATGTCACGGCTGCTGAAGTAGTCGCCCGCGCCACGGTGGAGGTCGCGCGGGGTGGGTGAGAGGATGCGGGCATGACCAACCCCCCGCAGATCCGGCCGGCCGACCTCGCGGACGACGCGGTCCTGCTCGACGTGCGCGAGCAGGACGAGTGGGACCTGGGACACGCCCCTGGCGCCGTCCACATCCCCCTGGGAGACCTGCCTGCCCGGATCGCGGAGCTGCCCGTCACCGACGCCGCCCCGCTGGCTGTCGCGTGCCGCGTGGGCGGTCGCTCGGCCCAGGCCGTTGCCTGGCTGAGCCAGCAGGGCCTCGACGTCGTCAACCTCGACGGCGGCATGATGGCCTGGGACGCCGCCGGCAAGCAGATGGTGGCGCAGGGCACCGAAGCGCCCCGCGTGAAGTAGCCGTGCGGATCCTCTCGATCCAGTCCCACGTCGCCTACGGCCACGCCGGCAACTCCGCTGCAGTGTTCCCGCTGCAGCGGCTCGGCCACGACGTCCATCCTGTCCTCACGGTGAACTTCTCGAACCACACGGGATACGGCGAGACCCGTGGCCCCCTCATCGCGGCGGCGGACGTCGCCGAGGTCATCCGGGGTGTCGAGGACCGGGGGGCGTTCCCGCACCTCGACGCCGTCCTGTCGGGCTACCTCGGGGCCGAGTCGATGGGTGCGGTGGTCCTCGACGCGGTGGCCCGGGTCCGGGCCGCCAACCCCGCCGCGATCTACTGCTGCGATCCCGTCATGGGCGACGTGGGGCGTGGCTTCTTCGTCCGCGAGGGCATCCCTGAGTACCTCCGCGATGCCGTGGTCCCCATGGCTGACATCGTCACGCCGAACCAGTTCGAGCTCGAGTTCCTCACCGGGCGCACCGTCGCGACGCAGGCGGACCTGCTGGCTGCGGTCGCCGAGCTGCGAGCGTCCGGACCTGCGACGGTCCTCGTCACGAGCGTCCTCACCGAGGACACCCCGCCCGACTCGATCCAGATGGCCTGTGTCGGCACCGAGGGCGCCTGGCTGGTCACGACCCCGATGCTGGCGATGACGGTCCGCGGCGGCGGCGACGTCACCGCTGCGCTCTTCCTCGCCCACACCCTCACCGACGGTCACCGGGTGGCGCTCTCCCGCACCGCCGCGACGATGTATGCCGTGCTCGCCGCCACCCACAGGGGCGGTCATGAGGAGATGCAGCTCATCCCCGCCCAGGACTCGATCGCCCACCCCGACGAGCGGTTCGAGGTCACCGAGCTCAGGTGAGGGCCACCGGTGGGGCTGCGACATCGCCCCTGTCCGTTGGTTGAGGGGTAGAGCATCCGGGGAAGAATGGCCCCTGGGCCTCCACATCAAGAACGACCACGTCCACGACCTCGCCCAGCCCGACGCCGCGACTCGCCCATGTCCGGGCGATCCTCGCCGACGTGGACCATCGCCTGACCGCGGAGGACCGGGCGGCGCCGATCACCGATAACCTCGACGACGACGCCGGACTGCCGCGGTGATCCTCGACAGCTCTGCCGTCCGCCCGACGGGTGCCGCTAGGACGCGGGAACCTCGCGCAGGACGCAGAACTCGTTGCCCTCGGGATCGGCGAGGACGGCCCAGCCGCCGTCCTCGGCGTTGCGCAGGTCGTTGACCAGCGTCGCGCCGAGGCCGAGGAGCCGGTCGACCTCCTCGTCGCGGGTGCGGTCAGTCGGCCGGAGGCAGACGTGCATCCGGTTCTTCACCGACTTGGGCTCGGGCACCTTGAGGAAGAGCAGCCATCGTCCGTCCGGGCCCTCGAGCCCACACTCCTCGTCGCCCGGGTTCTGGCCCTCGTCGGTGAGCCGGTGGTCGTCGAGGACCTGAGCCCACCACATTGTCTGGGCGTAGGGATCGGCGGCGTCGATGCAGAAGTTGCTGGTTCGGGAGGCCACGGACTGACGGTGCGTGGGGTCAGTGCGCGTTGAGGAGTCGGGTGACCTCGCTCTCGAGGTAGCGACGGTGACCCCCGAGCGTGCGCAACGATGTCAGCTTGCCCATCTTGGCCCATCGCGTGACCGTCTTCGGGTCGACGCGAAATCTCAGGGCGACCTCGCCCGGCGTCAGTAGCTTCTCGTGATCGATGACCTGGTTGAGCATGACTTCCTCCCGTTGTCTGCTGTCAGGAGACGGTGTCCCCATCGTGTTTACCCATGTGACGAATGCTGTGCGCCGATCTGCCGCGCCCCGTCGTCAAGGTAAAGAATGCTTCCGTGGTTCGTAAAGGAACGGTAAAGGATGCGGCAGTGTTTGTCTAGGTTTTGGCCGAAACCTCCTCCATCGACAGGTGTGTTGGCAGCTCTAGCGAGCAGGACCAGGATCCGGGGCGGGCGCCACGTTGGAGGTGCGGGCAGCGGCGACGACACGGCATACCGCTTTATCGGTCAATCTCGGGGGAACGCTAGAGAGGCGCATACGCTGCGAGAATGGACCCGATCCGCAATCCCTATGCCCCCGGCGCCGGCCAGCGCCCGCCCGAGCTGGCCGGGCGGGACGAGCAGCTGCGTGCCTTCGACGTCGTCCTCGAGCGCGTCGCCAGGGGCCGGCCGGAGCGCTCCATCGTCCTCACCGGACTGCGTGGCGTCGGCAAGACCGTGTTGCTCAACGCGTTGCGGTCGGCAGCCGTCCGGGCCGACTGGGGGACCGGCAAGCTCGAGGCGCGCCCCGACCAGCGCCTGCGGCGGCCCCTTTCTGCGGCCCTCCATGTGGCCGTGCGCGAGCTCGGCCACCCCAATGCGGAGTCGGTCAACCAGGTGCTCGGCACCATCAAGGCGTTCGCGCTGCGCGACGCAGCCCCGGGCGCCAAGCTGCGCGACCGGTGGAGCCCGGGGATCGACGTCCCCGCGACGAAGGGCCGGGCCGACTCCGGTGACATCGAGATCGACCTCGTCGAGCTGCTCGCCGACGTCGGAGGGCTGGCGGCCGACCTCGGCCGCGGAGTGGGCGTGTTCATCGACGAGATGCAGGACCTCGGGCCAGACGACGTGTCCGCTCTCTGCGCCGCCTGCCACGAGATCTCCCAGTCGGGTCTGCCGCTCATCGTCGTTGGCGCCGGGTTGCCCCACCTGCCAGCGGTGCTCAGCGCCAGCAAGTCCTACAGCGAGCGGCTCTTCCGCTACAGCCGCATCGACCGGCTCGACCGCGCAGCGGCCGACCTCGCCCTTGTCTCCCCGGCCCGGGACGAGAGCGCCGGGTTCACCCCGGAGGCGTTGGAGGAGATGTATGCCGTGACCGCCGGCTACCCCTACTTCATCCAGGCGTACGGCAAGGTTGCCTGGGACGTGGCGCCCGGGACACCGATCACGCTGGACGACATCCGGGTGGCCTCCCCCGAGGCGGAGTCGGAACTGGCTATCGGGTTCTTCGGATCTCGTTACGAGAGAGCGACTCCGGCCGAGCGCGAATACCTGCGGGCGATGGCCGACGCGGCCAGCGACGAGGGTGTCGGTGAGGCCGGCGAAGAGAGGTCGGACAACGATGGTGAGGACACGGCATACCGGGACGCCGAGTCGGTGGCTACCTCGGCCGTGGCGACCCGGCTCGACCGCAAGCCGCAGTCGCTGTCTCCCGCGCGGGATGCGCTGCTCAAGAAGGGCCTGATCTACTCAGGGGAGCGGGGTCGGATCGCCTTCACCGTGCCGCACTTCGGTCGTTACCTCAGGGCCAACGCGTGACTGTCTGGTGGCTGGCACCGCATCGCGCCCGTGACGCGGGCACGGCTCGCGCGATAGATTTTCGGCATGAGTGACGTGTCCCTCCCCTCCTGCACCAATTGCTTAAGGCCGACCGCTCCCGACCGCTGCACGAGGCTGCTGACAACCTCCTCCTCAAGGCGAGGGTGGCCCTGGAAGAGGGGGACGAAGAACAGACGGCGAAGTGCGTGGGCTGCGCGGCCGCTCTGCAGTACGACGAGCACGATGCCCATCCGGCGGTGACGGTGGCGTCAATGGCCTTGTTCTATTAGGTCGTCGACGCCATGGAGGACGCAGATGAGGGGGACGCCATCTGGCTCACCACCGCGCTGGCCGTCCTCGACCATGTCGAGGGTATTGCCGAGATGGGGTTGCGCCACGTCCTGGACGTCCTGTCGCGAGACTTCGCGTTGAGCCTGAGCCGACGGGAGACGAAGCTCATCCGCCGGGAGGTCGGTCGACCCGGGCCGGAGCTCGACCTTGGGATCACTCGGGACAGCTCGGTCGAGGAGATCCGAGACGTGGTTCTCTCCCTGCTGCGCGTGAGCGTCGAATACCACCTGGCCCTGCATCACTGAGCGGCCCCGACACGCAGGGAAAAGTGGCTCTGCTGACCCATCCGTTCTGAGCTGTCTGAGGTCCAGAACCAGTGAGCGGGGCTGGGCCGGTTCTTCCACTTCGAGTTCCTCGGGAAGGCCATGGATGGGCTGGGTGGTCAGGTCGTCGCTGGTGGCGATGGCCCATAGCTGCTAGGCCTGCCCTCACTGTCCCGGCGATCCGCAACGCGATGCGGGATGTGTCCCTCGGGCCGCCGTTGGACAGCACCGCGGCGCCGACCGTCGACGCCGTAGATCTGGCCGCCCGGGTGCGTCGACTGATCCCGTAGGCGCGGACGCTGGTAGACGAAATTTCCCTCGGTGGCGTACTCGCCAGACGGTCGTCGAAGAACATCATGTCCGCGGCGCCATCGCCGAAGCTGGTCACGAGGAACCGACCGCGGTGTAGCGCAGCAGCACGGCCGAACTCCGCCTGATCGACTGGCTTCTGGACCGCCGTCGCCGGGCCGATCGGGACCTGAGGTCGTGCTGGCGTCTTTGTTCCGCGGGCGTGGGCCCGCCATCGGGATCGTGGCTGGCTTGGTCGTCCCCGGTTTCATCTAGCGCGTGACGCCAGTAGCGTCGGGCTAAGATGGGGGAGGCAGGCGGGAGGCAACATGACGACGCTTGACGGACTCGCCCTGCGGGACGACTCCGGTACGCATACAACTGGCGGAGCAGGCGAATTGGATCCAGTTGGTGCGCATCACAGTGACTTCTCGAAGGGCAAGC
>NZ_JBKJPP010000074.1:0-28742 GCF_046595215.1 Lapillicoccus sp.
GGCTGAGGCGCTCATGTCCCCAAGCGTGGACCGCCCGTGTTCGAGGAGTACCAGGGTTGGGTCCGCACTTCGGCGCACCTGGGTTGCAGGGCAAGCAGATGGTGAACCGGGCCCGGCCCGGCCCGCCGGGCACAAGATCCGTCGCACCATGAAAGTACTGCCCACCTCGAGGCTGTGCAGGTCGGCCAGTCGCGCGCAGTTCTTGGCAGACCGAGGGAGAACGCTCGCTCATGCCGCTGACGTCGCCAACGGCGAAGCCCACCCACGTACCGGGTCTGCTGAATCCTCCTGCAGACGAAGCGCCGCGCCATAGTCTCGACTGGGAAGTATGCTGCGCACCTGCCGCGAGCGTCCCCACGGCAGCCTCTGCCGTGGTCATGCCCGTGTCGACACCCCGCCGCAGCTCCGACCTGGCGAGAGTCGTTGTCATCGAGTCCCATTCCTACGAATGGCGTTCCGAAGAACACCCCCCAGAGGCCCCGGGCGCCATCCCGGTAGCCAGCCATGCACACCGAGGCGTCGGCAAACGCCTGCCCGTGACCGACCGGGGCCACTGAACCGACGCCACCTGAGGCACAGACGAGCCCATCGAGCCGACCTCGACCTCATGGTCCGCGAACTCCTCACGACCCTGAGCCTCGCAGCGCCTCCCAGCCGGGCGGGTCAGGACCTTGGTCCCGGCCGGCCGAGGCCAACCTCAGGTAACTTACGGCAGCGTAAGTTACGTTGCCGTAAGTTGCTGAGAGGTTCTGCCGATGTCCCTGATGACCGCACCACCCCTGGCCGAAGTACCCGCTGTCGATGGCCGGCCGCTGCCTGCCGTCATTTCGGGGGGGATGGGGGTGGCGGTGTCGTCCTGGCAGCTGGCGCGGGCGGTGTCGCAGGCCGGGCAGCTCGGCGTGGTGTCCGGGACAGCATTGGACGGCGTGCTCGCCCGCCGGTTGCAGGACGGAGACCTGGGTGGCCACGTGCGGCGGGCGCTGGCGCAGTTCCCGGTGCGGTCGATGGCGGAGCGCGCGCTCCGCCGGTACTTCCGGGCGGACGGCAGGGCCCCCGGCCAGCCCTACACGCCGGTCCCCAAGCTGAGCCTCCGCCCGACCGTGCGAGGAAATGAGCTGTCGATGGTCGCCAACTTCGCCGAAGTGTGGCTGGCCAAAGAAGGTCACGACGGCCTGGTGGGGGTCAACTTCATGGAGAAGGTCCAGATGGCGACGCCGAGTGCGGCGTACGGGGCGATGCTCGCCGGTGTGGACTACGTGCTCATGGGGGCCGGGATCCCCACCGAGATCCCGCAGCTGCTGAACCACCTAGCCGCTCATGAGCCGTGCGCGTTGACCCTGCATGTGGACGGGGCCACGACGGGATACACCGTCGGGCTGGACCCCGAGACCCTCACCGGGGGCGGGCTGGCCCCGCTGCGTCGACCGCGATTCCTGGCGATCGTGTCCGCGCACGTGCTGGCCGCGTACCTGGCGCGCGAGGAAGCCACCAGGCCGGACGGGTTCGTCATCGAGGGTCCGCGGGCGGGTGGTCACAACGCCCCTCCACGCGGGCGCCTGGTCGTGGACGACGACGGGCAACCCGTCTTCGGCCCGCGGGACGACGCGGACCTGGCCAAGGTCGCCGAGGTCGGGCTGCCGTTCTGGCTGGCCGGCGGGTACGGCACACCCGCACAGCTCGTCCGGGCGAGGTCGAGCGGCGCGGCGGGGGTCCAGGTGGGAACGCTGTTCTCGCTGTCCGTCGAGTCCGGGATCGACGTCCCGCTGCGCCAGAGGCTGCTGACCGACCTGGCGGCTGGGCGGCTGGAGGTACGCACCGACGCGCTGGCCTCACCGACGGGCTTCCCCTTCAAGGTCGCGTCACTACCGGGGACGCTCTCCGAGACCGACACCTACGCCGCCCGGCCGCGCCAGTGTGACCTGAGCTACCTTCGCGTCCCGTACGAGCGCACGCCGGGCACCGTCGGCTACCGGTGCCCGGCCGAGCCGGTTGAGGTCTTCGTGCGCAAGGGAGGACTGGCCGCGGACACCGTGGGACGCAAGTGTCTGTGCAACGCGCTCACGGCAAACGTCGGGCTGGGGCAGACCCGCCTCGACGGCTACCACGAACCAGCACTGCTCACCCTCGGCGCGGACCTCTACGGCGTCACCGAGCTGCTGGCGGCTCATCCGACCGGCTGGACTGCGGCCCAGGCCGTCGACTATCTCGTGGGTCAGCCACGCTTTCTGACCAGCATCGCTCGCGCCACCAAGGAGACTGCTTGATGATCCGTATCCCGAATGTTGCCAACGACGCTGGCCGTTCTGTTGCTGTCGTAGGTGGTGGGATCAGCGGGTTGGCCGCAGCTCGAAAGCTGCGCCAACGGGGCGCCCAGGTCACCGTGTTCGAAGCCGGGGATCGCCTCGGCGGCCAGATCCGGACGGTCGCCGTCGCGGGGCACCTCGTGGATGTAGGGGCAGAGGCCGTGCACGCGTCCGCGCCGGGCTTGAGCGCGCTCATCGCCGAGCTGGGCCTGGCCGATGACCAGATCAACGCAACCCGCGGTACCTCGTGGCTGTGGACCCAGCGCGGACTCCGGCGCCTTCCTGCAGGAGTGGGACCAGCCGGTCCACGGCGTCTGGGGCCGGTATTGCGCTCAGGTGTGATGTCCGCGGCCGGGTTGGCCCGGGCCGGCCTCGAGCCGTTGATACCGCGTCGCCGTCTCAATGGCGACATCGCTGTCGGAGACTTCGTCAGCCAGCGATTCGGCTCCCAGGTCGCCGATCGGTTTGTCGACCCTGTGCTCGGGAGCCTGCACTCCGGTGACATCAACCAGTTGAGCCTGCGGGCCACCACTCCGGAGCTCGCGGCCGTGGCCGACGCGCGAGGCTCGGTGCTGCTCAGTCAGCGGGCGCGGCGAAGCGGGCCACCGATGTCGTTCGGCACCTGGGCGGGCGGCCTCACCACGCTGGTGGCGCGGCTGAGCGCCGATACCGACATCGAGGTCAGGACATCCACTCGGGTCAGCTCGGTGAAGGCATTGCCGGATGGCCGCTACTGCGTCCAGGGAGCCAACGCACTGGTGGTCGAGGTGGACGCCGTGGTGCTCGCGGTCCCCGCGGCGGTCGCCGCCGATTTGGTCAGACCGCTGTCGGCGGACGCAGCAAACCTGTTGGGGCGGGTGCGTTCTGCGTCCGTCGCCACCGCCGTCGTCGCCTACCCCCGGGCTGCGGTATGCCGGGTCCGGGCGCTGTCCGGCACCGGACTTCTCGTGCCTTCTTCCAGAGGTCGTCTGCTCAAAGCCGCGACCTTCCTCAGCACCAAGTGGCCGCATCTGGATGACCCGGACCATGTGCTGGTGCGGCTTTCGAGTGGGCGCGCCGACACGCCAGAGACGGGCGATCTCGACGATGCTGCGCTGGTCGCCCGGCTGCACAACGACCTGGTGGACGCGACCGGCCTGACCGCGAGGCCAGCCGAATCCCGTGTGCAGCGCTGGCCCGACGCGATTCCGCAGCTGGAGGTGGGGCACCTGGATCGCGTGGCGTCGGTTCGTGAACACCTGCGGCGCTACCCGGGCCTGTCCTTGGCGGGTGCGTCGTACGACGGGCTGGGCATCACGGCCTGTGTCCGGTCCGGCGAACTGGCGGCGATGTCATGACCGCGGCAGACACGCGCGCCGTCCGGCTGATGCACCACGACGCAGCCGAGCGGCCCTTCATCGTCATCTGGGAGGTCACGCGCGCCTGCCAGCTCGTGTGCACCCACTGCCGGGCCGACGCCATCCGCTCCCGCGACCCCCTGGAGCTCACCACGGACGAGGGTCACCGCCTGCTGGACGACCTCGCCTCTTTCGGGCCACCGCGCCCACTCATCGTCCTCACCGGGGGTGACCCCTTCGAGCGACCCGACCTGGCCGACCTGGTCGCGCACGGCACCAGGCTCGGGCTGAGCATGGCGCTGTCGCCCTCGGTCACCGACCGGCTGACCCGCTCGCTGTTGGTCGACCTGCGCGACGCCGGGGCCAAGGCGGTCTCGCTGTCCCTGGACGGGGCCTGCGCACAGAGCCACGACTCCTTCCGCGGCGTCGAGGGAGTCTTTGCCGCCACGATGGACGCAGCCCGGACGGTGCGTGACATCGGCCTGCGCCTGCAGGTCAACACCACCGTCACCCGAGGCAACGTCCTTGAGCTGCCACGGATCCTGAAGTCCGTGCTCGAGCTGGGCGCAGCCCTGTGGAGCGTGTTCTTCCTGATCCCGACCGGCCGCGGCAAGCACCTCGACCCACTCACCGCGGCGGAGGAGGAAGAGGTCCTGCACTGGCTGCACGACAGTTCAACTCTGGTCGCGATCAAGACCACGGAGGCGCCGCACTACCGGCGGATCGCCATCCAGCGCGCCGGCGTCAGTGACCTGGACGACGTCTTTGCAGTGGGCCCGCTTCGCTCAGCGCTGCGCCGGGACACCGCGGAGCTGCTCAGGGGACGCGAGCCGAGGCCCCGTCGGCCGCGCCCACCGATCGACGTCAACGCCGGTCGCGGTTTCGCCTTCGTCGACCATGTTGGCGTGGTCTACCCCAGCGGATTCCTGCCGACCGCCGTGGGCTCGGTGCGTGAGCAGTCCTTCCCAGACATCTACCGCGGCTCTGGGCTGCTACAGGAGCTGCGCAACCCAGACGCCTTTGGTGGCAGATGCGGACACTGTGAGTTCAGAACCGTCTGCGGGGGTTCGCGCTCGCACGCCTACGCCACGACCGGCGATCCACTGGCCGAGGACCCCAGCTGCAGCTACCAACCAACCGAGGCTGGGCAGGTTCTTCCGATCAGGCGGACCGGCCGATCTGCACCCGCCACAAGGACGGTCCGTGGTCGAGGTACTCCCAGCTGATCTGCCCGGGCTGCTCGGCGTCGAGCTGGTAGCGCAGAGGTTGGGGGTCGTGGTCGTTGGCCAGCACGAAGGAATCGCCCGGTGCCAGCTGCGCGACCACCGCGAAGATCTTCTCGTGTCGAAGGGCTGGGGGCAGCTGCCTGACGTCGAGGTCGCCCGCCTGGACGGACCAGGACACAGGCTGCTCGCCGCCACCTCCGCACCCACAGTTACCGCAGCCACAGCCGCCGTTCTGCTTGGGGGCGCCGTCCGCGTCGGCGCCGAGGATGTCGTGCATGCCCTCGAGCAGGCTGGCCAGATCGACGCCGTCGATGACCAGGGCCGGCAGCAGCTGGTCGTTCTCCTTGGCCAGGTGGGCCTCGAACAGGGCGCGAACCGCCATCGCGGCACCGGCCACCCCGACCGACGTCCGGGCCTGCGCAAGCTCGCCGACCAGCGCTTCGAGCCTGCGGTGCTCAGCGGTCATCGCCTGGACCAGCAGACGGGTTGCGGGCAGGGCGGCCCCTACGCCGTACAGCGTGCTCTCTTCGGCGGCCGCATGTGGCAGCACCTGAGACTGCAGCAGCTCGACGAGGGCTGCGCGGTGCGGCGTGACGTCAACCAGTCGCTCGGCGGCGTTGCGGACGGCGACCGCTCCGGCGGCGACCGCCGTCTCGAGCTGCGCATGGTGTGCGTGGAGGGCGTTCAACGTCTGGGACTGGGACGTCAGCGCGGGGGTGGTGGCGGGCATCGATGCTCCTCGGTTCGGGCGGGCCGCGAAGTTTTCACGGCGAAACTTGTTTTTACTACGTCCATCGGTAAAACTGCAAGTATGCGCAACCACCATCAGCTGCTCGCCAGCGTCAGCCGGACGGCGGTGCTCGGGCTCCTGCGTTCGCGGCACGAGCCGTTGGGCGTCGGTGAGGTGGCCCAGCAGGTCGGGCTGCACCCGAACACCGTGCGGTCCCACCTGGACCTGCTGGTCGACTCCGGCTATGCCGTGCGACGTCTCGAGGCCTCGCGTGGACCGGGCCGCCCGCGGGTGCTTTACGAGGCGACCGCCGCGCCGGACGACGGGACCAACTACCGGCTGCTCGCCGAGGTGTTGGCCCTCCACCTGGTCTCCACCAGCGAGCGCCCCGGTGAGGCCGCGGTGAACGCGGGACGGGGCTGGGCGCGGACGCAGCCGCGCGCTGGGGGTGAGGGGTCGCCAGGTGGACCGGCCATCAGCGAGCAGGACGCGGTCTCGCAGGTGGTGCGCATCCTTGCCGACAGCGGTTTCGCACCCGAGGTGAGCGGCGATGGCACCGTCATCAACCTGCACCACTGCCCGTTCCGCGAGCTGGCCGTGAGCCACCCGGAGGTGGTGTGTGGCACCCACCTGGGCATCATCCAGGGCGCCCTGGCCGAGCTGGGTGCTCCAGTGCAGGCCACCCGCCTGCTTCCCTTCGTCGAGCCCGACCTGTGCATCACCACCCTGACGTCCCGGCCGCCGGGCGCGACCGCGACGGCTGAGATCACGGCTGAGATCCTGCCGTGAGGCCGGCGTGGCACCGAATGCCGCTGCTCGCGCTTGGCGCCGCATCGCTGCTCAGTGGTTTGGCCGGCGCCCTGGCGCGGCTCGGCGCCGGCACCCCGAGCCCATTGGGGGCGGCTGCCGGGCACGGCGTCTTGATGACCCTGGGCTTTCTGGGCACCCTGATCGCCCTCGAACGCGCCGTCGCCCTGCGCCAGGCGTGGGGCTACTTGGCGCCGTTGCTCTCCGGTCTCGGCGGCCTGGCGATCGTGGCCGGCGTGCCCGCGCCATGGCCCCCGCTGCTGATGGCCGCGGCCGGCGCCTGGCTGAGCGCCGGGTACCTCGTCATGTGGCAACGTCAGCCGACCGTGCACATCACGGTCCAGGCCCTCGGCGCCCTTGCCTGGTGGGGCGGCGCCATGTGCTGGCTCGCCGGCACGGACCTGCCCGGTCTTGCGCCTTGGCTCGCGGCGTTCGTCGTCCTCACCATCGCCGGCGAGCGGGTCGAGCTGGCGCGGCTTGCACTGGTGGGTCGCCGCTATCGCGAGGTCGTGCTGGTGTGGTCGGCGCTGATCCTTGGTGGGCCGGCCCTCACCGTCGTCTGGCCCGCGGTCGGCGCTCGGGTGCTCGGGGTCGGCCTCTTGGTGTTGTCCGGGTGGCTGGTGCGGTACGACATCGCCCGACGCACCGTGCATGCACGTGGCCTGACCCGCTACATGGCCAGCTGCCTGCTGACCGGCTACGGCTGGCTCGGGGTCGCGGCCCTCATCTGGATCTGGCGCGGCGCTCTCACCGACGGACCTGCGTACGACGCCACCCTGCACGCAGTGTTCCTGGGCTTCGCGATGTCAATGGTGCTGGGCCATGCACCGGTGATCCTGCCCGCGGTCCTGCGGGTCCGACTGCCCTACCACCCGCGCGACTACGGCGTCCTCGCGTTGCTGCACGGCTCGCTCGCCCTGCGGATCGTCGGTGGTGACCTGTTCGATGTTGAGCTGCTACGCGTCGTTGGAGGGGTCCTGGGCGTCGTGACCCTGCTCGCGTTCGTGGCGTACGCCGCCAGCTCGGCATACGGCGCCCGCCGCGGCGGCCACCGGCCGGCGGTGGCGGCCGCACCGACCACCTTCGAGCTCCAGGGGGGCCGACGATGAGCATCCCCGTCCGGACGACCATTCAGATCACCGACACCACCACTCCCGGCGCGGGGACACACCCTGCTCCGCCCGCGGGTCAGCGGCCGCGGTGGTCGTGGCACCTGCGGGCCAACGGTGTCGTTCTGGCGTACGTCGCGCTCGCCGTGCTTGCCGTCACGCTGCAGGACTGGCCCGCGCTGCCCGTGCCCCGATGGCTGGCGATACACCTGCTGCTGCTGGGCGCGGCCACGAACGCGATCATGACCTGGACCGAGCACTTCGCAGTCGCCCTGATGCGCGCCCGCAAGCCGTCCCCTCGAGCCTCGGCCGGTCGACTGGCTGCCCTCAACCTGTCGATCGTGGGCGTCCTGGTCGGGGTCGGCTTTGAGCTGTCAGCGGTCACGGTCCCGGCAGCCACGCTGCTGGGCGCTGTCGTCCTGGCGCACGTGGGGGTACTGCTGCAGATCGCCCGCCACGCCCTGATGGGCAGGTTTGCTGGCACCGTGCGGTTCTACGTCGCTGCCGGCCTCGCGCTCGTCGTCGGTATCAGCTTCGGCACGCTGCTTGCCGTGGACGTCGTCCCGCACAAGCTGCACGAGCTGCTGCATGCCGCGCACGTGCACGCCAACGTCTTCGGCTGGGTCGGGCTGACCGTGTTGGGCACTCTGTTCACCCTGTGGCCGACGGTGCTGCGCACCCGGATGGTCGATCAGGTCATGCGCAGCGCCAGACGATGCCTGGTGCTCACCACAACCGGCCTCGCCCTCACTGTGACGGGGCTGAGCACGGATCTGCGCTGGGTCGCTGCCGCCGGCCTAACGACCTACGGTGGGGGCGTCATCGTCGCGTTGCATCCCTTTGTCGCCACATGGCGCCGCAAGACTCCGCGCGACAGTGCCGCGTGGTCGCTCGCAGCCGGCACTGGCTGGCTCGTGATCGGGGTTGCTGCCGACCTGGTGCTGCTCGTGACCGCACCCGACATCACGTCGTACCTGCCACGGTTGGACGCGCTGATCCCGCCGCTGGCCGTCGGCTTCGTGCTGCAGACCCTGCTCGGCGCCCTGACCTACCTCCTGCCGGTGATCCAGGGGGGTGGGCCCGCCCGGGTCCGTGCGGGCATCGAGCAGCTCTCGCCGTGGTGGCGGGTTCGGGTGACCACACTCAACGCCGGCGCGCTGCTGGTGGCCGTGTCCAGCACGCTCGACGTCCCGAGCGTGGTGTCGGCGCTGGGCTGGGCTCTGGTGGTGGCACCGGTCGTGACGTTCCTCGCACTCGTCATCGGCGGGCTGGTGCGACCGTCCGCGCGGTCGCCTCTGGCGGGTGTTGCGCTGGGCCTGGTGATGACCTTGGTGCCGGTGGCCATCGCGGTCTCCGGCCAGGGCACAGCAACGGTGCCGGAGTCACTCTCGCTGCCGGCAGCCACAGGGGTGCAGGAGGTTGCGGTCTCCTTGGTGAACATGGACATCCGGCCGGGGCTGATCGAGGTGCCGGCCGGCACCGCCCTGCGACTGGTCGTGACCAACCGCGAGGCAATGCGCCACGACGTGGCGATTGAGAGCGGCCCGGCCACTCCCATGCTGGCCCCGGGTGCGAGCGCCACGCTCGACCTCGGGACCGTGACCACCGACCGGTCCGGCTGGTGCACCGTCCCGGGCCACCGGGCGGCCGGGATGACGCTGCACATCCGAGTCACCGGCGCAGGCGGCTCCGCTGGCGGCGGTCCCCCAACGATGTCGGGAAAGTCCAGCGACCCGTCGTCCACTCTGGACGTCCACGGTGAGCCCGGACCCGGGTGGACGCCGTACGACGCCAGACTTGACCCCGCTCCCCCCTCTGAGGTGCACCGGATCACCCTGCCCGTGGTCGAACGTGAGGCTGAGGTCGCGCCTGGGGTCCGGCAAACGACGTGGACGTTCGGCGGCATGGCGCCCGGTCCGACGCTGCGCGGAAAGGTCGGCGACCTGTTCGAGGTGACCCTGGTCAACGGCGGCACCACGGCGCACGGCGTGGACTTCCATGCCGGCCAGACCGCGCCCGCCCAGGTGATGCGCACGCTGGGGCCGGGCGAGTCTCTCGTCTACCGGTTTCGTGCTGACCACGCCGGTGTATGGCTCTATCACTGCAGTGCCATGCCGATGACGCAGCACATCGCGAACGGCATGTACGGAGCGGTGATCATCGACCCGCCGAACCTGCCGGAGGTCGATCGCGAGTACATCGTGGTGGCCTCACAGCTCTACCTGGGCGGCACGGCTGGCGGCGCGGACGTTGGCGCCCTGGGCCGTGGTGTTGAGGACGCCGCGATGTTCAACGGCTACCCCGACCAGTATGTGCACGCCCCGTTGACCGCGAGGGTGGGCGAACGAGTGCGCTGGTGGGTGGTTGTCGCCGGGCCGGGCGGAGGCACGGCCTTCCACATCGTCGGCGCCCAGTTCGACACGGTGTTCAAGGAGGGCGCCTACCTGCTTCGCCGCGACAATGCCGAACACGGAGCCAGCCAGGTGCTCGACCTGGCCGCCGCGCAGGGGGGTTTTGTCGAGCAGGTCTTCACCGAGCCCGGGCGCTACTCCCTGGTCGATCACGACATGCGCCGTGGCGAGAACGGCGCTCGCGGGATCGTGGAGGTCACCCGCTGATGCTCAGCTGGTGGTCCCTCGTGCGATTCGTGCACGTCGTGTCCGCGATGCTGTGGGTGGGCGGACAGCTGAGCATCTCGTTGATGGTGCTGCCGGTCGCGCGCCGACTGCTGCGGGTCGAGGACCGGGGCCCGGTGCTCAGCGCACTGGGACGGCGCTTCGGCATCTTCACCGTCGCGGCCTTCCTGCCGCTGCAGGTGGGCAGCGGGCTGTTGTTGGCCTGGCACAAGGGCGTCACGTTCTCCTCCCTCTCCGACCCCGGCTACGGCCGCACGCTGGCTGCCAAGCTCGTGGCGTTCGCTCTCGTCATGGTTGCGGCCGGCGGGCACGGCTGGGCCATGGGCACCAAACGCCAGGCGTTCGCCCGCTCGCTCGCGATCGCCTCGCTGATCGGTTCACTGGCCATCGTCGTGCTCGCCACCGCACTGCCCCAAACCTGACACCATCAGGCCATCGGGCTCGCACCATCGAGCCCTGGCTCCGGGCCCACGCACGTCGGTGTCACCCTTGTGCAGCTTGGACGTGGGAAATCATCGAGTGGGCGACGATCAAGGGACGAGGACCTGACGGGCGAGCGCCAGGATGATCGGGACGACACTCGTGAGGCAGAACGCCGGCAGGAAGTTGAGCCCCAGCGGCAGGACCATCCGGACGGCGACCCGGGCCGCGTCGACGTCCATCCGGGCGAGCTCTGTCGCCCGCAGGTCCTCGGCGCCCTTGACCAGCAGCGTCGACGGCGCCACACCCGCCCGGGTGGCCAGGCGCAGAGCCTGACCGGCGTGACCCCAGGCTGGGTCCACCGTGGCCCATGCCGTCCGCTCGTCGACCCCCCATCGCAAGGCGGCAGCTACTGCGGCGAGCTGACTCCCGGAAGCACCCGGGGACTGCAGGGCCACTTCCTCGATCGCTTCGACCACCCCGCACCCCGACTGCAGCGCCAGGGCGAGCAGGACCATGCTGGAGGCCACGTCGTCGGTTGTCAGCACCGCCCCGGGGCCGGTCCGGCCCCCCGGCCGCCCCCCGGCGCCGGGCGCCGTCACCGGCTGCCGCCGTGGCCACGCCACCACCGCGAGGCCGACGAGGACCCCGGCGAGGAGGAGCGGCCCGTTCACCCCGGCCCCCGCTCCGCGGGACGGGGCCGGGCCAGAGCGCCCACCATCCGGCTACACCACCACCGGCCCACCACGAGGAAGAGGCCACCGACCGCGACGGACGACACGGCGGGGGCGCTGCCATAGAGCTCCGCCGGGGAGATACCGAGCAGCAGGGCGACACCGGGCCCGAGCGCAGGCAACAGGCTGAGCACGGTGGTGCTGGCCCGAGGGCCCGCGAGCGCGACGGCGAGGCGGCGCTCTCGCGCAGTCCGCTGCCGGACGAGGTCTGCGGCCAGGGCGACCGAGTCGGCAAGCGGGGCACCGAGGTCCTCCGACAACGCCCAGGCCCGACTGATCAGCACCAGCTCGGGGGAGCCGGAGACGCGTGCAGCGCGGCCCCAGACCGGGGCCAGCCTCTCCCCCGCCCCCGCCGCGGCGAGGAGGTCAACGACCAAATCCACCGCGGACAACCCCGGGAGCACCGGGGCAGCACCGGGTGCGCGCAGCATGGCGACGGCCATGCGGGGCCCCGCCGCAACGTCGAGGCATCTCAGGGCGCCAGCAGGGTCGAGACCGGCACGCAAGGCCGGGGCCAGGGAGTCGAGGATGACGAGGACGGCCTCCAGCTCTGCACTCGTCCTCCGCCGTGCCCCACCCTGACCCCCGAGGCGCCCCCGGAACCCCTCGCACGGGCGCGTGCTCTGCGCGCCTGGCCGGAACCGGCCCCCGGGCGAGCGGGGCGCAGCACTCCGCACGCCCATGCCATCGACGCCGACGCGTCCACGGGACGGCCAGACCAGGACCGCACCAAGCACCAACGCGGCGGCGATGACGGCGCTCACGAGCCGTCCACCGCGAGGCCGAGGAGGCCCGCCAAACGTGGCCAACCGGGGCCACGCTGCTCGGTGCTGCCGTCCCAACGCAGCGCCTCAGTGACACCTGGGCGACCCAAGGACGAGCAGGCGAGCACCCCGATCGACTCGATGCGCCGGGTGGTGCGCCCCTCCGAGCCGCTGCGGCGCAGGTGGATGACGACGTCCACCGCGCTCACCAGCTGGGCATGGACCGCTGACGGCCCCAGGTCGGCCAGGGCGCCGAGGGCCTCGAACCGGGCCACCACGTCTGCGGCCGCGTTGGCATGGACCGTGCCGCAACCGCCCTCGTGGCCGGTGTTGAGAGCGGCCAGCAGCTCCCGGACCTCGGCGCCGCGCACCTCCCCGACGATGAGCCGATCAGGACGCATCCGCAACGCCTGACGGACGAGCGTCGTGAGCGTCACCTCGCCGGCACCCTCGACATTGGCGGGGCGGGCCTCGAGCCGGATGACGTGGCCGTGGTCGACCCGCAGCTCGCGCACGTCCTCGACGACGACGAGCCGCTCGTCGGCCCCCGCCTCTGCCAGCAGGGCCCCGAGCAGTGTCGTCTTGCCGGCTCCCGTGCCACCGCTGATGACGAAGGCCACCCGTCGCGCGACGAGCGCCCGAAGCACGCCCTGCCAACGCGCCGGAAACAAACCGCGGTCCCCGAGGTCGGTAAGGCTCGCCCGAGCCCGGGCGGGGACGCGCAGGGTCAGGTGGGGCCCACCCGCGACGAGGGGCGGCAGGATCGCGTGCAGCCGCACTCCGGACGGCAACTGCCCGTCCACATAGGGAGCGGTCTCGTCGAGGCGTCGACCGGCGAGGCCAGCCAGGCGCACGGCAAGCTGCCGCCGTGCCTCCGGCCCGCCGAGGTCCATCTCGACCCGCTCCATTCCGCGTCCGCGGTCGACCCACACGGACCCGTCACCGTTGACCGCGACGTCGCTCACCTCGTCGTCAGCGAGCAGCGGCTCCAGCGGACCCGCGCCCAGCAACCGCGACCGGAGCCCCTCGTGGACCATGGCCACCCCCGTCAACCCCAACGTCGCCAGACCGGCGCCCGCGACCCGACCGAGCGATTCGACGTCGGGCGCCCGACCCTGGCGGATCTGCTCCCAAGCCGGTCCGGGCAGGCCGGCCGGGCCGACGCTCACGCCGCGCCGGCCCGGTCGCCAAACACGGCCCGGTCGCCAAACACGGCCCGGTCGCCCAGCACGGCCCGGTCGCCCAGCACGGCCCGGGCCAGGCAGTCGTCGGCCACCGAAGCCACGCATCCGCGCCCCCTCGCCCCGGGCGCCACCCCATGGACGAGATCGCCGCGCAGCATCCGGTCGTCGCTGAGGATCCCGATCACCGACAGGCCCGTCGACTCCTCGACCAAGGGGCGCAGCTCGCTGATCCGGCGGTCGCCACGCAGACAGACGACGACGTCCGCGCACCTGCCGTCCAGCCACCGTCCGATGGCGGACAGCGCGGCCAGCTGGCGGGGCTCGGCCCCGGCCACCACCACGACCAGGGTGGCGAGCTTCAGCACCGCCGGCGCAAGGACCGTCTCCGCCGCCGCGTCGACGACCACCAGTCGTCGCGACCCCGCGAGAGCGGCGACGACCTGGACGACGACGCCGACCTCGGGCGCCGACAGGTCCTCCCGGCCAAAGGACAACACGGGGACGCCCTCGGCGCGCGGCAACCGGGAGACGAGCGCCGACGCATCCGCAGCGCCGGAGAGGGCGACCAGGTCGGCCCACCGCACACCGGCCTCCTGCTCGGCGCCGAACGTCACGTCGAGGCCCCCACCGAATGGCCGCAGGTCGACGGCGACCACCTCGACACCGGCCCGGACCGCCCGAACCGCGACGGCAGCAGCGAGAGCCGACGCACCCACGCCTCCCGACGCCCCCATGACGACGACCACCGCTGGCTCAACCATCCGCCTCACCCTCCGGTTCACCACTCCCGAACCACCCATGCCGAAAGCATCCGGGAGGTGCACGGCACCACGCCAGCGCGGATCGCGAGCATTGTGGACTTCGGGACGTCGGCCGCCCACCTTGTGGACAACGGTCGTCGTCCACCTCCGGGGTAGCAGTCCCTCTTTCGACGGAGACGAGCGACGGCCCCCGCCGGGGGACGACGGGGGCCGCGTGCACGCTGGCCCCGGGGGGGAGGAGCCAGTGCGCAACCTGCGCTCAACCCGCCGTGGGCAGGGAGCGCGCCTCAAATTGTCCGCCCCGACCCCCGTCCATGGCAATCAGGTGCTGGTCCGCAATGACCGATTTATCGGAAGGTGTCCGTCCGAAAGGAACGCCCTGTCATAAAGCCGCCACCCCACGGCGAGACAATCAGTGCAAAGTGATGGCACCTCGCCCCTGACGGGTGAGGTGCCATCACGACCGTGATGCATCGCGAGTTACCAGAGCGTGCACTTTTTTGTCGCAGTGGGTCGGCAAAGCCCCCACCAACGAGCTGTCCATCAGTGGACCGGCCGCGCGTGGGTGCCCGGCTGCTTCACGGTGGTTCAACTGGCACGAGTGCCACCACAAGTTGTACTCGCCTCGGGCCCGGAAATGAAGGGCTTGGGTCCCGATGTCGGTGGCACGCCACCCGGGTGGCCCCGTCGCGGGGGGCTCCCTCCGACGCGTCAGCCGAGTCGTCCGGCGCGGACGGCCGCGCAGATCCGCTCCCCCTCCCCGGCGCCGGCCGTCACCGCCCCAGCGCAGTGCTGGAGCCAGAGCGCCACCCCGGCCCGGCTGCCGGTCCCGTATGCCGTGAGCGCACCGAGATAGGCCGGCCCGCCGGCGGCGCGGTGCCCGACCTCGGGTACCGCCACGCCCGTCGGGTCGAGGCCGCTGGCCTGGATCACGGATCGCTCCATGGCGCGGGCCACGGCCCCGTTGCCACGCACGAACGGGCGCACCGAGGCGATCTCGGCGTGCACCAGGGCGGCGAGGATGACGGCCGGCACGTGGCGCGCCGACGTCAGCAGGACGGCGAGGTCCGCGAGGCGCGCCGCGACGACGGGCGGCACTGGCGCGGGGCCGAGGTCGGTGAGCTCCCGGGAGACCTCGTCGTCATGACGCGGTCGTCCCACCTGCTCTGGAGGCAGCAGTCCCGCCATGGCCGCAACGTGCAACCGGGCCATCGCCTGCAGGGGCGCCGTCAGCACGAGACCGACGACGTGCTCGGTCTCGGCCGTGGCCTGGACGACGCCGCGGAGCACCTGGTCCACCGGGTCGGGGTCGCTCGGCCACGCCAGCGCCCCCCGGACGTGGTCGCGGACCCGGTCGACGGGCAGGTCCGCGCCCTCGAGCGCCGAACTGGCCTGCGCTCCCCGGATCCGCGACTCGGCAGCCGCCTCGGGGATCCGCCGGCGCAGCGCTTCGTGGAATCGCAGCCTGGTGCATGCCTCCCGGGCGGTCTCCGCCCCCTCCGCGACCCCGGGAAGGAGATGGAGCAGGCCCACCGATTCGAGGATGTCTGCCACTGCTGCACCCTACGACGACGGTGCCGGGGACCGGACGCCGGTGGCTGGCGACCGGCGATCGGCGATCGGCGAGAGCGGGCCCTACAGTGCGACGGTGACTGCGAACCAGGTCGTCCTCGCCCTTGCCGCGGGCGCCCTGTTCGTCGTCCTCGCGGGCCTGCTGCGGTTGCTGCGCCGGCGGCGGTTCGTCAGCGAGGTGGACCGGGCGACCTACGAGACGCTGCACACGGCCTCCCTCGCTGCCCGACACCTGCGCGACGGCCTGACGCCCGAGGGTGCCGAGCGGGCCACCCGGCAGCTGCGCTCGATGCTCGGGAGCCGCGCCATCGCCCTGGCCGACCCCACCGACGTCCTCGCCTGGGACGGCGTCGGGAGCCACCACAAGGACGCGGTGCACGCGCAGGCGCAGCCTGTCCTGACCTCCGGGCGGACCGTCGTCCTGTCCGAGGAGGACATCAGCTGCGCCGACCCGGACTGCCCGATCCGGTCCGGCGTCCTGGCGCCCATCGTCGCCGACGAGCGCGTGGTCGCCGCCCTCGCGGCATACGGGCCCTCGGTCTCGACCGGGCTCGTGCGCGCGACCGAGGAGGTGGCGCAGTGGATCTCCACCCAGCTCGAGCTCGCCGAGCTCGACCGCCAGCGCACGCGGCTCATGGAGGCCGAGCTGCGCGCCCTGCGCGCCCAGATCTCCCCCCACTTCATCTACAACTGCCTCGGCGCCATCGCGTCGTTCGTGCGGACCGACCCCGACCGGGCCCGTGAGCTGATCCTCGAGTTCGCGGACTTCACCCGCTACGCGTTCCGCCGCGGCGGCGCCTTCACCACGCTGCGGGACGAGCTGCGCAACATCGAGCGCTACCTCGTCCTCGAGCAGGCCCGGTTCGGCGACCGGCTCGTCGTCACGCTGACCATCGCGCCCGAGGTCCTGCCCGTGGCAGTCCCCTTCCTGTCGGTGCAGCCGCTGGTCGAGAACGCCGTGCGGCACGGGCTCGAGCGCAAGGCGGGCATCGGCCACGTGACGATCACCGCCGCCGACCTCGGCTCCTCCGCGGAGATCAGCATCGAGGACGACGGGATCGGCGGCGACCCCGACGTCATCCGCGCCGTGCTCGCCGGGGAGAGCTCAGCAGACAGCGTCGGGCTCGGCAACGTCGACGCGCGGCTGCGCCAGGCCTTCGGCGACCAGCACGGACTCGTCGTGGAGACCGCCCCGGGCGCGGGCACCCGCGTCACCTTCCGGGTTCCCAAGTACGCCCCCGGCGTGCACGCCGAGTCGTAGCCTGACCCGTATGCCGCCGACGTCAGCCCCGCCCCCCGCGCCGCGGTTGCGCGCCCTCGTCGTCGACGACGAGGCGCCGACACTGGCCGAGCTGACCTACCTCCTGCGCCAGGACGACCGGATCGGCACCCTCCACACGGCGATGTCGGGCACCGAGGCGCTGCGGGCCCTCGAGACCCACACCGTCGACGTCGTCTTCTGCGACATCTCGATGCCGGGCCTGGACGGGCTCGACCTGGCCAAGGTCCTCGCCCGGTTCGCGGAGCGGCCTCAGGTCGTCTTCGTCACGGCCTACGAGGAGCACGCCGTTGACGCGTTCGAGCTGGAGGCGACCGACTACGTCATGAAGCCGGTCCGGGCCGAGCGGCTCGCGGAAGCGGTGCGCAGGGTCGTCGTCCAGCATGCCGACCCCTCCACCCCACCGTCGGCGAGGCCGGCCGCGGACGACGAGACGATTCCCGTCGAGCTCGGGGGGGTGACGCGGTTCATCCAGCGCAGTCGGATCCGTTTCGCCAAGGCCCACGGGGACTACGCCCGGCTCTATACCGATGACGGTTCCCACCTCGTGCGGATCTCGCTCAACGCCCTCGAAGAGCGTTGGGGTGAGCACGGGTTCGTTCGGATCCACCGCTCGACCCTCGTGTCCCTGGCCCACGTCAGCGCGGTCTCGATGGACGGCGGCCGGTGCCTCGTGCGGGTGGGTGAGGATGAGCTCCAGGTGAGCCGGCGCCACACCCGGACCCTCCGGGAGCGCCTCGTGCGCACGGCCCCGAGATGAGCTCCGCACCACCGACCGGGCCGGTCCGCCGGGTCCGGATCACCTCCCCTCGAAGGGAGGCACGGCGGCGCGCGGCGCATCGCCCGGCGACCCAGGAGCTCGCCGAGCAGACCGGCCTCGGCGAGGTCTACCTCTCGGCGCTCCTGCGGGCCCAGCTGCGCCTCTCCCTCGCGATCCTCCTCTTCGTCGGCGCCGTCGTCCTCGGGTTGCCAGCGATGTTCCTGCTGCTGCCGGCGACCCGGCACCTCGAGGTGGGCCCGCTCCCGTTGCCCTGGCTCGCCGTCGGCGTGTTGATCTATCCCGTCGTCGCGATCGCCGCCCGGATCTACGTCCACCAGTCGGAGCGGATCGAACGCGAGTTCACCGACCTCATGGCGCGGCTGTGAACGGCCCGGCAGGCATCGTCGCGATCAGCGTCGTCTGTCTCCTAACCCTGGTCATCGGCGCCTTCGGGCTGCGGCTGTCGCGCACCACGAGCGACTTCTACGTCGCCGGCCGCAGCGTCAGCCCGGGGTGGAACGCGTCGGCCATCGGCGGCGAATACCTTTCTGCTGCCTCGTTCCTCGGGGTGGCGGGGCTCGTCTACTCGCTCGGGGTGGACATGCTGTGGTTCCCGGTCGGCTACACCGTGGGCTACCTCGTCCTGCTCGTCCTCGTCGCGGCCCCGCTGCGCCGTTCGGGTGCCTACACGCTGCCCGACTTCGCCGAGGCCCGGCTGGAGTCGAAGCAGGTCCGATCGCTCGCGTCCGTCCTCGTCGTCGGCATCGGCTGGCTCTACCTCCTGCCGCAGTTCCAGGGGGCCGGCCTCGCGCTGAGCACGGTCACCGGCGCCCCTCCCGGCCTCGGCAGCCTCATCGTGGCGGTCGTCGTGCTGGCCAACGTCGTCGCCGGCGGGATGCGCTCGATCACCCTCGTCCAGGCCGTCCAGTACTGGATCAAGCTCACGGCGATCTCCGTCCCGGCCTTCGTGCTCCTCGCGATCTGGGTGCGCAGCGGTCACCCGGCACCAGGAGTGGCCCCCGGGGCCGGTGGCGCGGCCTGGGGTGACGCCCTGTCGGGCTACGGCGGACGGGACCACCCCGTCTACTCCACCTACAGCACGATCCTCGCCCTGTGCTTCGGGACGATGGGCCTGCCCCACGTGCTCGTGCGCTTCTACACCAACCCCGACGGCCGGGCGGCACGGCGCACGACACTGGTCGTCATCGCTCTCCTCGGGCTGTTCTACGTCTTCACCCCGGTCTACGGCGTCCTCGGGCGCGTGTACCTCCCGACGCTGCCCGCGGCCGTCCGACCGGACTCGGTCACCCTGCTCCTGCCCCAGGCGATGACCCCCGGGCTGCTGGGGACCCTGCTCTCCGCCGTCCTCGCCGGCGGCGCCTTCGCCGCGTTCCTCTCCACGGCTTCGGGGCTGACGATCTCCGTCGCCGGCGTCATCGACCAGGACCTGCTCGACCCGCGCCTGCACCGGATGTCCGGCGGTGACGTGTCGCGCATCCAGACCTTCCGGCTCGCCGCCGTGGTCGCCGTGATCCTCCCGTATGCCGCAAGCTGGCTCACGCCGAACGTCAGCCTCGCGGACACCGTCGGTCTCGCCTTCGCCGTGGCCGCCTCCACCTTCTGCCCCCTGCTCATCCTCGGAGTGTGGTGGCGTCGCCTCTCCGTCCCCGGAGCGGCAGCAGGGCTCCTCACCGGAGGGGTGCTCGCGCTCGGCGCCACGACCATCACCGTCCTCGGTGGCGTGTCCTCCACCGGACACGGCTGGCTCGGCGCACTGCTGGCCCAGCCAGCGGCCTGGACCATGCCGACGGCCTTCCTCGTCGCCATCGTCGTGTCGCTCGCGACCCCTTCGCGGATCCCGGCCGGGACCTCCCGCACGATGGTCCGACTGCATGCCCCCGAGGCGGTCAGCGGCCCCGCCACCACCGCCTGAGCCTGCCAGCGCCGGTCAGATCCAGCCGCGTCTGGTCGCCAGGATGGCCGGCTCGAACCGGCTGCCCGCGCCCAGCCTCTCCGTGACGTCGGCGCCCATCCTGCGCACGGTGCGCACCGAGACATCGACGTTGTGGGCACACGCCTCGTCCTTGTGCCCCTGGGCGAGCATCTTGATGAGGCCGCGCTCGCTCGGCGTGAGCGGGGAGGGGCTCGCAGCGGCCTCCCCGAAGGGATCCACGGCACGCTCCCAGTGCAGGTCGAGAGGGCCGAGACCGCCGCGATCAGCCCCTTCCCGTGCAGCACCACGGCACCGACGGAGGGATCGGCCGGGTCCTGGGCGAGGAGGGCCACGTCGTCGTCGACGATGAGCAGGCGCAGCGGCAGGGTCGGGGTCGTCCGGATCTGCGCGCCGCTCTCGCGGAACCACGCAAGGTGGGCCATGAACCTCCGGTCCGAGCGCACGCTGTCGAGGCCGATGCTCCGGACCGTCACCCCGCGATCGAGGAGCGCCCGGTCGGACACCCGGGCCTCCTCGAGAGCCGGGCGCGAGGGTCGGTTCGTCACGAACGTCCGCACCTGGGACTCGACCTCACCGACGAGCTCGGCCAGTCGGCTCACCACCGCCCCCCGCAGGGAGGGTGTCGGGGTGCTCGTCGACGTCTCGACCGCCGAGGCCGCCACGGCCCTCGCCGCCGACCTCGTCTCGGCAGGGTTGCCGCTCTGCGAGCTGCGCCCCGAGGGGCGGGGCCTGGCCGAGGTCGTCCACGACCTCCTCGCGGGCGACGAGCGCGCGGGCACCCAATGGCTGCCGTCGTCATCCGGGCCGAGGTGCGACGAGCCGTGCGGTCCCGCCCTGTTGGCCTCGCCCTCGTCCTGTCCCTTACGGCCACCGTGGTCGTCGGATACCTGGCGGTGCGAGCCCTGCTCGGTCTCGTCGACGGATCCGACGGCCCGAGCCCGGCCGAGATCAGCTCCCGGATCGGCGAGCTCAAGCCGGCCCGCCTTCGCGAGGGCATGGCCACGGTGACCTCCCAGACGCTTCCCGTGGTGGCCCTCATCTGTGGGGGACTGCTCGTGCGGGGGGACCACCGCGACCACGTCCTGAGGCTGCTCGTCGGGAGGGGTCCCTCCCGCCGCGCGGTCGCCGTCGGCAAGATCGCCGCCTTGGCCGTCCTCTCCGTCGTGGCGTCGACCCTCACCACGGCCGCTGCTCTGGTCTGCGCCGTTGTCCTGTCTCAGGGCACACCGCGTTGGGTCCTCACGTCACCCGGTGATCTCACCGTGCTGGTATCAGTGGGAGCCGCGTCATGGTTGGTCTGGTCGCTGCTCGGCCTCTGCGCCTCGGTGCTCCTGCGCTCGGGCCATGCCGCGCCCGTGGCGGCTGTGGTCTGGCTCCTCACGAGCGGACCGGTCCTGGCCCTGGCCGCCCAAGGAGGCCCAGCCGGGCCTCTGCACCGGCTCAGCCCCGCGACAGCGGTCCACGAACTGCTCCTGGGCACGGCCGGCACTGTCGGCCACGCGGCGGCCGTCCTCGGTGCTGCGACCACCCTCCTCGTCGCGGCCACGGTGACCACGATGTGTCGGACCCGCGTCGACTGACCGTTCGGCGCGGCCGCCACACCGCTCGGCGCAGAGCCTCGTCCCGCTGGGCGACACCCCATCCCACCTGGCGCGCGGTGTCTTCCCACGGCATACCCGTCAGCCCCACCCTGATGAGGTCCGCGGGAGCAGCCTGCGGCCAGACACCCCGGAGGTGCCACCGTGAGCAACGCCGCTCCCGACATCAGTGAAGAACACGCCGAGAGATACCTTGACGTCGCCCAGTCACAGGAGTTCCAGGACCTGCGCCGCAGGTTCCGCAAGTTCGTCTTCCCGACCACCGCGTTCTTCCTGACGTGGTACTTCCTCTACGTCATCCTCGCCGCGTTCGCCCCGGCGTTCATGTCGACCAAGGTCGTGGGGAACATCAACATCGGGCTGATCTTCGGCCTGCTCCAGTTCGTGTCGACGTTCGCCATCACCATCGCCTACGTCCGCTGGGCTGACCGCAACTTCGACCCCGCGGCAGACAGGCTGCGGGACCACATGGAGAGGGGCCAGCTGTGAGTGCCCTCGTGCCCATGGCCACCAACGTCGGGAACCCGACGGTCAACATCGCGATCTTCGTGGTGTTCGTCCTCATCACGCTCGGCATCGTCATCAAGGTCGCGGCCAAGAACTCCTCCGCCGCGGACTTCTACGCCGGTGGCCGCGCGTTCACCGGCCCGCAGAACGGCATCGCCATCTCGGGCGACTACCTCTCTGCCGCATCGTTCCTCGGCATCGCCGGGGCCATCGCGGTCAACGGGTACGACGGGTTCCTCTACTCCATCGGCTTCCTCGTCGCCTGGCTCGTCGCGCTCCTGCTCGTCGCCGAGCTGCTGCGCAACACCGGCCGCTTCACCATGGCCGACGTCCTGTCGTTCCGGCTCAAGCAGCGCCCCGTGCGCACCGCCGCAGCCATCTCGACCCTCGTCGTCTGCTTCTTCTACCTCGTGGCCCAGATGGCCGGAGCCGGCGGTCTCGTCTCGCTCCTGCTCGGCATCGACGGCAAGGTTGCCCAGAGCGTGGTCATCGCCGTCGTCGGCGTGATCATGGTCATCTATGTGCTCGTCGGTGGCATGAAGGGCACGACGTGGGTCCAGATCGTCAAGGCGGTCCTGCTCATCATCGGCGCGTTCGTCATGACCGTGTGGGTCCTCGGCAAGTACGGGTTCAACCTGTCCTCCCTCTTCCAGGGAGCGGTCGACAAGGCCGGCAGCGGGGCGATCCTCAACCCGATGAAGCAGTACGGCGCCTCGTCGACGTCGAAGATCGACTTCCTCTCCCTCTCGCTCGCCCTGGTGCTGGGCACCGCCGGACTGCCCCACGTGCTGATGCGCTTCTACACGGTGCCGACCTCCAAGGCGGCCCGTAAGTCGGTGGAGTGGGCCATCTGGCTCATCGGCCTCTTCTACCTGCTCACCCTCGTCCTCGGCTACGGCGCCGCCGCACTCGTCGGGGCCGACAAGATCAAGGCTGCCCCCGGTGGAGCCAACTCCGCGGCGCCCCTGCTTGCGTTTGAGCTGGGTGGCGAGATCCTCCTCGGCCTCATCTCCGCGGTGGCGTTCGCGACAATCCTCGCGGTCGTCGCCGGGCTGACCATCACCGCCAGTGCGTCCTTCGCCCACGACGTCTACGCCAGCGTCATCAAGCGGGGCAAGGTCAGCGCGGACTCCGAGGTGAAGGTCGCCCGGATCACGGCACTCGTCATCGGGGCGGTCGCCATCATCGGCGGCATCTTCGCCAACGGGCAGAACATCGCCTTCCTCGTCGCCCTGGCCTTCGCCATCGCGGCGAGCGCCAACCTGCCGACGATCCTCTACTCCCTGTTCTGGAAGAGGTTCAACACCCGGGGCGCCCTGTTCAGCATCTACGGCGGTCTGATCAGCGCGGTGACGCTGATCATCTTCAGCCCCGTCGTCTCCGGCAAGGCCGTTGTCGCGGCCACGGGCAAGAGCGCGTCGATGATCACCGACCCGAGTATCGACTTCCACCTGTTCCCGCTCGACAACCCGGGCCTGGTGTCCATCCCGCTCGGCTTCCTGCTCGGCTACATCGGGACGATCACCTCCCGTGAGCACAACGAGGCCAAGTATGCCGAGATGGAGGTCCGCTCCCTGACCGGCGCGGGCGCGGAGAAGGCCACCGTCGAGCACTGATCGGACGGCGGGCTCCCCGACCTCACAACTGCACCGCCTCACCGCAACGCCCTCGGCCCCCCCCGGGACCGGGGGCGCTGCGCTGGGCACGGACCTCAAACTTCCATGGTGCCACCGCGAAAGTGGAACAATGACGAGGTCGTCATCGCGACCGGTGTCACACCGGCAGCGGCACGGTACGGCTGTTTCTCCCTGTGAAAGGGGACGCCGCCATGAGACCTCGTCACCGCACCCGCATCCTCGGCTCGTCGATCATCGCCCTCCTCCTCGCGCTGGCCTCGGCCCTGACCCTCACGACGTCGACAGCCGAGGCAGCCCCCGCCTGCGGCATCACCTGGGGCTCGCTCACCAAGGCCGCGGGCAGCCTGTTGCCCACCAGTCAGATCACCGGTGTCAGATCCGGTCGGCACCACTGCTACGACCGCCTCGTCATCGACCTGCGCGGGTCGCTCAGCGGCTACTCGGTGTCCTACGTTGGCACCGTCCTCACCGAGGGTGGTGGCTTCCCCGTCGCCCTCCGGGGCGGAGCGAGACTGGCGGTCGTCGTCAAGGCGCCGACCTTCGACATCAACACCGGGCAGCCGACCTACAGCCCGGCCGATCCGCGCGAGCTGAGCCCCGTCTCCGGCTTCCGGACCTTCCGTCAGGTCGCCGACGCCGGGTCGCTCGAGGGCCAGACGACGATCGGCCTCGGGGTCCGAGCACGACTGCCCTTCCGCGTCTTCGTCCTGGCCGGACCCGGCACCGGCTCGCGGCTGGTCGTCGACGTCGCCCACCACTGGTGACCGCCTGAGCATCTCCCCCGCGCCATCGGGGGAGATCCTCCGGTGTCAACCGAGCAAGAGATCTCGACGTCTACATGGTGTCCCGAAAGGAGGACACCATGACACCTCGTCAGCTCTCCCCCCTCGTCCGCTGGACCGCGAGCGCCGGCATCATCGCCCTGTCCCTCGCGATGGCGCCGGCAGCGGTCGCCCAGGCTCCGACCGCCGCGGCCGCCCCGTCCTGCTCCGTCTCGTGGGGCTCCGTCGACAAGACCTCTGGAGGTCTCTCGGCCGCTGCCTCGATCACGAACGTCCGGTCCGGCCGGCACGCCTGCTACGACCGCCTCGTCGTCAACCTCTCAGGCCGGCTGACGGGCTACTCGGTGAAGTACGTCAACACCGTCTTCGCCGACGGCAGCGGCTTTCCCGTGAGCCTTCGGGGCGGGGCCAGGCTCCAGGTCGTGGTCATGGCCCCCAGCTACGACACCGCGGGCCTCGCGACCTTCAAGCCGGCCAACCGCAGCGAGCTGACGAACGTGTCCGGCTTCTCGACCTTCCGTCAGGTCGCCGACGGGGGCTCCTTCGAAGGTCAGACGACGATCGGGCTCGGGGTCCGCGCGCGGCTTCCCTACCGGGCGTTCATCCTCTCCGGACCCGGGAACGCCTCGCGATTGGTGATCGACGTCGCCCACCGCTGGTGACCCGCGCGTCCCGACCATCGCCGCGGACCACGCCGCGGTCCGGACGGAATCTCAGGATGCGAGCCCACTGAGGAGACCCCACCATGGGCAGGGTCGGAGGCACCGTCGCCGTCGACCCTGCCCAACCACCCACTGGGAGCTCGCATGTCACGCCTCGTCCTCCGCCGCCGCGCCGCCCTCACCGTCGCCTCGATCGCCGTCGCCTCCACCGCCCTGCTCGGGAGCACCGCGTCGGTGGCGTCCGCGCACCGCAACGACCCGCCGTCCCCACCGTCGACACCCTCGACACCCGTGCCGATCCTCACCCCTGACGGTCAGCTGATGAGCTACATCGTCAACGCGGGGGAGCCCGAGCGCAGCGACGAGACTCAGGATGGCGCGAAGGACGCCGAAGGCTCCTCCTCCAAGGGGTCCGGTCGCGACCGGGCCGAGCTCACCAGACGCGTCGAGCGGGCCGTCGTCCGGGCCGGTGGCGTCGTCGTCCAGTCGTGGCCCCAGATCGGCGTCGTCGTCGCCCACTCCGAGCGGGCGGCGTTCCGGGCCGATGTGGTGCGCTACGGCGAGCACGCGGTCGAGTCCGTCGGCGCCAGCCGCACGGTCGCCGTCTCGGAGGGCACCCCGGCCGCAGTCCCCACGACGTGGGGTCGCTCGCTCGCCGCGGCCCGCACCGCAGGGGCGAGGGTCACCAAGGACGTCACCACCGAGAGCGTCGCCGCCGTCGCCCCCGACCCCCGCGAGAGCGAGCAGTGGGACAACGTCCAGATCAAGGCCGACCAGGCCCACCAGGTCACCGACGGGTCGCGCAAGGTGATCGTCGGGGTCCTCGACAGCGGCATCGACGGAACCCATCCCGACCTCAGGGCCAACCTCGACGTCGCCGACTCGGTGAACTGCTCGGACGCCGGCCGACCGGATCTCTCCGCCACCGGCTGGCTCGACAACAAGGGGCCCGGCGGCTATCACGGCACCCACGTCGCCGGCACGATCGGCGCCGCCCGCAACGGGATCGGCATCGTCGGCGTGGCCCCCAACGTCCGCCTCGCGTCGGTGAAGGTCGTCAACAACGACGGGTTCATCTACCCGGAATACGCCGTGTGCGGCTTCATCTGGGCCGGACTCAAGGACATGGACGTGACGAACAACAGCTACTTCGTCGATCCCTTCGAGTTCTACTGCGAGGACCAGCCCGACCAGTATGCCGCGAAGGAGGCCGTCCGCCGTGCCGTCGCGTGGTCGACCCGTCGCGGCGTCGTGCACGCAGCGGCGGCCGGCAACGCAGCCACCGACCTCTCGAACAACACCACCGACAACGGCAGCCCGGACGACTCCACTCCGGTCCACCGCACCATCAACAGCGGGTGCCACGACATCCCGACCGAGCTGCCGGGTGTCGTCACCGTATCGGCCACGACGCAGAGCACGGCACTGGCGTCGTTCTCCAACCGCGGCCTCGGCGTCATCGACGTCGCGGCCCCGGGTCGACGGATCCTCTCCACGCTGCCCCTGACCACGGCGCCGACCGGTTACGGGGTGCTGAGCGGCACCTCGATGGCCTCGCCGCACGTGGCGGGAGTGCTGGCCTTGATGAAGTCGGCGCACCCCACCTGGAAGCCGGCCCAGCTGGTGGCGAAGGTGCGCGCCCAGGCGGACGACCACGCCTGCGCCGCAGCCGAGAACAACGTCGGGCCGGCCTGCGTCGGCCCGGTGCTCGACAACAGCTTCTACGGCGAGGGCATCGTCGATGCCCTCGACGCGGTGCGCTGAGCCGCGGTCAGCGGTCAGCGGTCGGCGCGGGCCAGGGCAGCCGCGTCCAGGTCGGCGGCGACCTCCGGGCGCGGTGCGGTCCCGCCGGCCGCCGCGGGCAGCCACCAGCGGTCGTGGTGGCTGCGCGGGTGGTCCGGATAGGTCGACACGGCCTCGTCGAGCAGGCCCTGGAGCCGGATGCGCAGCTCGGCAGTCACCTCGTCGGGGGTGGCATCCGGCAGGGGGTGGATGGGCGCACCGACGAGGACGGTCAGGGCCTTGCCCCGGCGCAGGCTCCACCTCGGGCCGGCTGTGAAGATGCGTTGGCCGCCCCAGACGATGACGGGGACGAGCGGCACCTGCTCCCAGATCGCGATGGCCGCCGCACCGCGTTTGACGTCCTTCAGGGTCCACGAGCGGCTGATCGTGGCCTCCGGGAAGACGCCGACGACCTCACCGGCCCGCACCTTCTTGACGGCCTGCCGCAGGGCCACCTCGCCATGCCGGCGGTCGACGGGGACGTGGCCCATCGCGCGCATCACGGTGCCGACCGGACGGTGGTGGAAGACCGGCTCCTTGGCGAGGAAGCGCACGAACCGGCCCCTGTCGCTCCCGGCGAGCCCAACGAACATGAAGTCGAGGAAGGACACGTGGTTGCTGGCGAGCACGGCCGCTCCCCTGGTCGGCACGTGCTCGAGCCCGCGCACCTCGAACCGCAGCCCGAGCGCCCGGAAGAGCAGACGGCATACCGCGATCACGATCCGGTAGGTGAGGTCGCTCATACTCCATTGTTCGTCACGGGGGCCCGAACGGTTTGGGCGCCCGTTCGTCGCGGATTACGTCCGCCTGACGGACATCGGATCGCCCGCACTTGTCGTGCATGGCGCCGAAGGGGTTGAGTAGGCGTCGGACCCCTCGCCCCGCACCGACGCAGGAGGATGCACGTGTCGAACCAGACGCTCGAGAACCTCGGCCGCGAAGACCGATCGTTTCCACCCAGCCCCGAGTTCACGGCCCAGGCCAACGGCACGGAGGCCCTGTATGCCGCTGCCGAGGCGGACTACGAGGGGTTCTGGGCCGAGCAGGCCCGCAGCTACCTGAGCTGGAGCAAGGACTTCACCCAGGTCCTGGACTGGAGCAAGGCCCCGTTCGCGACCTGGTTCGCCGACGGCGAGCTCAACGCGGCATACAACTGCGTCGACCGGCACGTCGAGGCCGGCAACGGCGACCGTGTCGCCATCCACTTCGTCGGTGAGCCGGAGGGCGACACCCGCGACATCACCTACGCCGAGCTGCACTCCGAGGTGATGAGGGCGGCCAACGCCCTCCAGGACCTCGGCGTCGTCAAGGGCGACACCGTCGCGATCTACCTCCCGATGATCCCGGAGGCGGCCGTCGCGATGCTGGCCTGCGCCCGCATCGGCGCACCGCACTCGGTGGTCTTCGGCGGGTTCTCCGCCGAGGCGCTCAACTCGCGCCTCCTCGACGTCAAGGCCAAGGTCGTCATCACCGCCGACGGTGGCTACCGCCGCGGCGCGCCTGCCGCCCTCAAGCCGGCCGTCGACGAGGCACTCACCAAGACCAAGACCTCGGTCGAGCACGTCCTGGTGGTCAGGCGCACCGGCCAGGACGTCGCGTGGAACGAGCGCGACCTGTGGTGGGACGAGGCCCTCGCGGCCGCGGGCGAGACCCATGAGGCCGTCGGCCACGAGGCCGAGCACCCGCTCTTCATCCTCTACACGTCGGGGACGACGGGCAAGCCCAAGGGCATCTTCCACACGACGGGCGGATACCTCACCCAGGCGGCATACACCAGCTCGGTCGTCCACGACCTCCACCCGGAGACCGACGTCTACTGGTGCACCGCCGACATCGGCTGGGTCACGGGGCACAGTTACATCTGCTACGGCCCGCTGCAGAATGGAGCAACGGTCGTGATGTATGAGGGCGCTCCCAACTGGCCCGATGAAGGCCGGTTCTGGGAGATCATCGAAAAGTACCGCGTCTCCATATTCTACACCGCCCCCACGGCGATTCGCGCTTTCATCAAGTGGGGCGATCACTGGCCGGCCAAGCACGACCTGTCGAGCCTGCGGCTGCTCGGCACCGTCGGCGAGCCGATCAACCCCGAAGCCTGGATGTGGTATCACAAGGTCATTGGCGGCGAGCGGTGCCCGATTGTCGACACCTGGTGGCAGACGGAAACGGGAGCCATCATGCTCAGCCCGCTCCCCGGC
>NZ_JBKJPP010000095.1:0-11248 GCF_046595215.1 Lapillicoccus sp.
CCCCCAGCAGCGCTCCGGCGAGGTCGTTGCGTCCGGTTCCCGTGGCACCGGCGGTCACGGTGCTCGGGGCGCCGATGGAGAAGCGGAACGACCCGGACACGGGGTGGGTGTCCGTCGCGCTGACCTGCCAGTTGACAGTGTAGGTGCCCGTGGCCAGGTTGGGGGGGAGGGAGACCGACAGCCGGTTGCCCTCGCCCCCCACCGCTGTGACCGGGCCGGTGGTCACGAGGCGGAGGTGGTCGTCAAGCACCTGGATGGCGCCATCGGCACGTTCGACCGGCTCGCTGAAGGTCAGGGTGACCTCCTTCGGCGCCACGGCGCGCACTTCGCCGGGGATCGGGTCGCTGCCCTCCAGCTGCGCGTGGGCCGACGCGGGCGGTGCTGCGACGAGCAGCGCGGCGCCGGCCATGAGCAGGACCGCGACCGCTCGCCGTGCACGTGCTGGGAAGGTTCCTCTCACTGCGGCTCCTGAGGCATTCCTGCGGCCGGGCGTCCGGGGATGAGCGCGACAGCCTCTCCAGAACGCAGCGTACGCACCGACGGCTGCCTCGGGACCGGAACCGCGAAACTCGTTGTGCGCTGGGCGGCTTCGTCATCATGACGACAAGATAGGCCCCAAACCATCACAAACCGACCGGTGCGTCCAGGGCGTCGGTATGACGACCATCGTCCACGTGCCAACCTTCCTGATCGTGTGCCAGAACCCCAAGGTTGTCCGGAGTTCCGATCGCCACCATGTCTGGCATGGACCCCACCAAGCCCATCCGCCTTCGCGCGGGCCGCACGGTTCTCGTTGCCGTCCTGATGCTGCTCGCCACGCTGCTCGGCGGCTGGCGCGTCGTGGCGATGGCGCAGCCCCGGCCCGAGGCGGCAACGTTCACCGTCGACGTCGTCTCCTACCGGGTCACCCGCGCGGAGGCCGTTTCGGGGCTGTCCGACCAGGATCTCTCGGGGATGGCCCACGGCATCCAGGGCCTGGTGTCCGACGACAAGGCGATCATCCGCGTGAGCCTCGTGCTCAGCACCGGATCGGCCTCGGGCACCTACGATCCGGGAGCGCTGCGGCTGAGCATCGCCGGCGAGCCCGCGCTCGTCGCGCCGGTCGGAGGGTCGCTGCCTCCCGGGCAGCTGCGTGCGGGCGCTCAGATCGAGGGCGCGATCGCCTTCGAGGTGCCACGCCACGGAGGCGCCCTCAGCCTCGTGGTGCCTGGCCAGTCACGTCAGATCCCGCTGCTCACGGTCGACGAGGCGCCGGCAGGGGCCGGTCAGCACCCGCCCGACACCAGTCCGTCGCTGGCACCGGACGACGAGCCCACCGGGCCCACTCAGCCGTGAGGTAGCTCCCGCCGGGGCCGGGCTCCTGCGTCGGCCGGGCCACTACCGCAGGTGTCGACCGAGCGCTTGCCGGGATGTCCGGGCAGTGCCGTGGATGAGCTCGTATGCCGGTGACCCGGCCCAGGTGCATGCCATGGCGAGCCCGGCACGCCGTCGGAGTCCTGGCGTCGGCGTGGTGGCGACGTCACACCTTCTCGGAGACTGGCAGGACGCCGCGCAGGCCCCACCGTGACAGCGATCGCTCGAGGGGATTGCCGGGGTGGAGCACGGTGACGGCGAGCCCGGCCGCAAGGAGTGTCGTCACCACGTCGAGGAGCTCGAGGTGAGGTGGGCGCACCCGGCTGGCGTCGAGGACGATCGGGCGTCCCAGGTGCCAGAGGCACACCCCGAGGCCGATCAGCGCCGCGCGGTGCTCCTCGCCCGTGAACGCCGGCAGCTCGATCTCGACCGCGGTGTCGTGCTCACGCCACCCACCACCCATGGTCGACACCAGGGTCCGGGCGAGGACGTGCCACCGTGGGTCCACGTCGGTGACGGACCCACGCGACGCGCTGTGCCGCGACTGGTGCCCTGGCACGGTGACCGGTGCGTGTTGCTTGAGGATCGACATCGTGGACCTCCGCGGGTGACGGCGAGTTGTCGTGACCGATGTTTCCCGCTCGTGCCAACCCCGGGCAAGTAGACCTTGGTCGTAGTACCCGGGTCAGCTGCGGCGAGACCTCAGTGTGAGCGCCCGACTCGCGGCTCGTCGGCCCGTGCGCCCAGTCGGGAGCCCGCGGGCACAACCCGCCGGGTGCCCGCCAGGGTCTGCCAGCTCGTGGCGTAGGCGGGCTCGCTCGAGCGGACGAGCCTGGGGTCGGGCTGGGCCGAGGTCGGCGTCGGCGTGAGGTAGAAGTCGGCGTGGACCCTCGCAGGCGTGACGTCGACGATGGTGTAGCCGTGACCGACGCCATCGAGGTATCGGATCCAGGGGTTCGTCGCCTGGATCGCGCCGGTTGCAGCGCGGGTGGCGGCGACCACGGCCTCGGGTGTCTGCCCCTTCAGACCGGCCGAGAAACCCTCGTAGAAGCCGTCGCTCGTGACCGAGGGGCAGACGAGCTCCACACCGACGGGCGCATAGGTCCCGCCCGGGCCTCGACCGGCGGGCAGGTCCATGGCCCACGACGAGTGGATGTCGCCAGTGAGGACGACGACGTCCCCGGCGGCGGGTGGTTGGGCCTGCAGGTGGCCGATCAGGTCGTTCTGGTCGGCCTGATAGCCGTCCCACTGGTCGGAGTTGAGCAGCAGGGGGACAGTCGGGATGCCCAGCGCAGCGCCGGGGAAACGCACTGGCGTCACGACCACCTGGTTGCCGATGAGGTGCCATGGCCGGGAACCGTCGGCGACGCCGTCCTTGAGCCAGGTCAGCTGCTCGGGCTCGGGCAGATGGCGCGAGGGGTCGGCCAGCTGCGCATCGACTGACGCCACCCCCGAGGGGATGAACCCCCCGCCGGTCCGGGTGAACCCCGCGACGTCGATCTGCCTGCTGCGGTTCTGCCTCGTCTCCACCACGGACAGGTCGGCCAGGGCTCCGAACGTGAAGCGTTTGAAGAACCTGGTGCCCTGGTGGGGAACCACCCGCTGCTCGGGCATCCGGAACGGCATCCACTCGAGGTAGGCCTCGTACGCCTGGCGACGACGGGTGGCAAAGTCGCCCTCCACGTCTGGGGTGTGGTTCTCTGCGCCGGTGTCCCACGCGTTGTTGGCGACCTCGTGGTCGTCGAAGATCGTGATCCACGGGTGCTGGGCGTGGGCGGCCTGCAGATCGGGGTCAGCCTTGTGCAGGGCGTGCCGCAAACGGTACCCGCGCAGGTCGATCGTCTCGGTGGCCGGCACGCCATCGCGCACCCCCGCCAGCCCGGCCGGTCCGTAGCGGTCCGCGCCGTTGCCGTACTCGTAGATGTAGTCGCCCACGTGCAGGACCAGGTCGAGGTCCTCGCGGGCGGAGATGCTGCGGTAGGCACCGAAGTAGCCACCGGTGTAGTTGCTGCAGGAGACCAGCGCCAGCCGCAGGGCATGGACGACGTCCTCCTCGTCCGGCGCGGTCTGGGTGCGGCCGGGGGAACTGTACTGTCCCAGCGCCTCGAAGCGGTACCAGTAGCGGGTGTAGGGGTGCAGCTCGTCGACGTCCACCTTGACGGTGTGGTCGCTCCCGGGATCGGTCCGCACGCGTCCGCGTCGGACGACGTCCCGGAAGCGCGGGTCCGTGGCGACGACCCACCTCACCAGCAGCGGCCGTCCCAAGCCGCTGCCGGGCGTGGCCACCGGCTCACCCCGACGCGCCGGAGGGGTGGCTCGGGTCCAGATGACCACTCGCTCGCCGGTCGGGTCGCCGCTGGCCACGCCATAGCCGAAGATGCCGCCATGGGCGGGCGCCGAGGCCACCGCCTCGTCGAAGGGGCGTGCTGCGCCGACCACCGCGGCCGCACCGAGGGCGGCGGCTCCGCGAAGGACAGTGCGTCGGGACGGGGCGTTCGAAGGAGGCGTCACATCACCCATCTTGGCGCACCACCGACGCCCGGGACCCCCAACAGCGGGTGAACTGTGAACTCCTCGGACCACGTTCCTCAGACCACGTGGTGCCGGGACCGCCCGGCTGGAGCCTGCACGGTCAGCGGTTGGGCTTGAAGGTGCGCAGCCGCAGGCTGTTGCTGACGACGAATACGGAGCTGAAGGCCATGGCGGCCCCGGCGATCAGCGGGTTCAGCAGGCCGAGGGCGGCGAGGGGGAGCGCGGCGACGTTGTAGGCGAAGGCCCAGAAGAGGTTGCCCTTGATGGTTCCCAGGGTGGCGCGGGCGAGTCGGATGGCGTCCGCGGCGGCCCGCAGGTCGCCGCTGACCAGGGTCAGGTCGGAGGCCTCGATGGCGACGTCGGTGCCGGTGCCCATGGCCAGGCCGAGATCGGCCTGCGCCAGGGCGGCGGCGTCGTTGACCCCGTCGCCGACCATGGCCACGATCCGGCCCTCGTCCTGGAGGCGCTTGATGACGTCGACCTTGTCGGCGGGCAGGACCTCCGCGAAGACGTCCGCGGGGTCGATGCCGACGTGCGCGGCGACGGACCGGGCGGCGCGGGTGTTGTCCCCGGTGAGGAGCACCGGTCGCAGGCCGAGTCCCCTGAGCTCGGCGATGGCCTTTGCGGACGTCTCCTTGATGGTGTCGGAGACGACGACCACCGCCCGGATTTGACCGTCCCACGCCACCCAGACCGGCGTGCGCCCCTGCGCCTCGGCGTCGTCGGCGACCAGGGCCAGTTCCTCCGGAGCGGTCATCGACCACTCGGTGGCCAGCCACGAGCGGCGGCCCGCGAGGGCGGCGTGCCCGTCCACGATGCCGGAGACGCCGTTGCCACCCTGGCTGGTGAAGCCCTCCGCCTGGGCCAGGTCGAGGCCGACGTCGTTGGCGTGTCGGGCGATCGCTCGCCCGATGGGGTGCTCGGAGGCGTCCTCGAGGGCGCCGGCGATGGCCAGGACCTGCTCGAGGGTCTGGCCGTTGGCCGGGTGGACATCGGTGACGCCCATGTGTCCGGTGGTGACGGTGCCGGTCTTGTCCAGCACGACGGTGTCGACGCGGCGGGTCGACTCAAGGATCTGGGGGCCCTTGATGAGGATGCCGAGCTGGGCGCCGCGGCCGGTGCCCACGAGGAGCGCGGTGGGCGTGGCCAACCCCAGCGCGCAGGGACAGGCAATGATGAGGACCGCCACCGCCGCCGTGAACGAGGCGGTGGCGGAGTGGCCGGTGAGGAGCCAGCCCGCGAGAGTGGCGAGCGCCAGGCCGATCACGATGGGCACGAACACGGCCGAGACACGGTCAGCGAGGCGCTGGACCTCGGCCTTGCCGTTCTGCGCGTCCTCGACGAGCCTGGCCATCTGGGCGAGCTGGGTGTCGGAGCCGACCCGGGTGGCCTGGACGACGAGGCGCCCGCCGGCGTTGACGGTGGCGCCCACGACCGCATCGCCCGGCCCGACCTCCACCGGGACGGACTCCCCGGTGAGCATCGACGCGTCCACGGCCGAGTTGCCCGTCGTGACGGTGCCGTCGGTCGCGATCTTCTCGCCGGGACGCACGACGAACCGGTCGCCGACCGCGAGCTGGCCCACCGGCATACGGACCTCGGCCTGTCCGGATGGCCCGTCACGCAGGACGGCGACGTCCTTGGCGCCCAGGTCGAGCAAGGCACGCAGCGCGGCGCCGGAGCTCCGCTTGGCGCGAGCCTCGAAGTAGCGGCCGGCCAGAATGAAGGTGGTGACCGCAGCGGCGACCTCGAGGTAGATGTGCGCCTCGCCGCCTCCCGCCCGGCTGGGCAGCAGGTCGAACGGCATCCGCATCCCGGTCATGCCGGCCGTGGTGAAGAAGAGGCCCCACAGGGACCAGACGTATGCCGCGCTGACCCCGACGGAGATCAACGTGTCCATCGTCGCGGCCGCGTGTCGCAGGTTGGTCCAGGCGGCCCGGTGGAAGGGCAGGGCGCCCCACACCACGACAGGAGAGGCCAAGGTGAGGGAGAGCCACTGCCAGTTGTCGAACTGCAGTGCCGGGACCATTGACATGAGCAGCACAGGAAGGGTGAGGACGCCGGAGACGACCAGCCGTTGGCGCCAGGAGTGGGCCTCGGTGTCCTGCTCGTGCCCACCGCTGCCCGGACCGGGGACGGCGACGCCGGGCGGTGCAGGAAGGGCGGCGGTGTAGCCGGTGGCCTCCACGGTCGCGACCAGGTCCTCCGGGGCGATATCGGGGGAATAGCTGACCTTGGCCTTCTCGGTGGCGTAGTTGACGCTTGCCGAGACGCCGGGCATCCTGTTGAGCTTCTTCTCGATGCGGGCCGCGCACGAAGCGCAGGTCATACCCCCGATCACCAGCTCCACGTCGCGGCTCGCCTGCTGCGAGCCGTTCACCTGCACGATCATGAGTTCCGTCCTTCCTTGCCCGGGGAAGCCGGGCTCTGTGCTGGCTGCTGCGTCAGTTGCCGGCAAGGTGGTAGTCGCCGGCCTCGTCGAGGGCGGCCACGATGTCTGGCTCGCTCAGGGGGTCGTCGCTCGCGACGCTCACTGAGGAGGTGCCGCCGGCGACGAGGTCAACCGTCACCCCGGTGACGCCCGGGATCTGCTCGAGCTCGCTGGTCACGGCGCCGACGCAGTGGCCGCAGGTCATGCCGGTCACGGGGAACGTCTGGGTGTTCATGGGTTGCCCTTCTGTTCGGGGTTGTCCTGCTGTTCGGGATCGAATCAGCCGCTCAGGAGCGGACCAACCGGGCGATGGCCGCCGAGGCCTCGTCGACCTTGGCATCCAGATCCACGGAGGGGTCCTGGGCGGCATGGGCCATGCAGTGACGGAGATGGTCATCGAGCAACCCCAGGGCGACCGCCTCCAGGGCCTTGGTGGCGGCAGAGACCTGCGTGAGGATGTCGATGCAGTAGGTCTCGGCCTCCACCATCCGCTGGAGTCCACGGATCTGGCCCTCGATGCGGCGCAGCCGCTTGAGCTGGGCGTCCTTGCTGCCGATGTAGCCGGGCACCGCGGTGGTGCGGGGTTCGTCAGTGGTGGTCATCGAACCTCCTGTGTCCTTGAGGTCAACATACCCCCGGTAGGTAACATTCCCGGGTGCCGAAGTGCCCACTCGGCCAGCAACACTCTGCCGGATCAGCTCGGGAGCGTGGCCAGCAGCGCCGTCAGCGTGGTGATCTCCTTCGTCTGGCCGTCGATGATCGTCTGGGCCAGCTGCTTGGCGTCGGAGCTGCTCCCGGTGCTCAGCTCGGTCCTGGCCTCGGCGACGGCCCCTTGGTGGTGCTTGAGCATCATCCCCACCCACATCCGGTCGAAGCCGGCGCCACTGGCGCTGCTGAGCTGGCTCATCTGCTCATCGGTCATCATGCCCGCCATGTTCGAGCTGCCGGCGGTCGAACCCATCTCGCCCATGCCCTGCCCCATGGCCGTGGCGGGGACGGGTTTGCCCCATCCCTCCAGGAACCCGGACATGGTCTTGATCTCAGGGTCCTGGGCGGCCTTGATCTCGGTGGCCAGCTGCTTGACGGTGGGGTTGGTGGCCTTCGTCAGGGCGAGCTCGGCCATGTCCACCGCCTGCCCGTGGTGCGGGATCATCGCGGTGGCGAAGTCGACGTCGGCCTGGTTGTGCGGGCCCGAGGCCGCCGGGGGCGCAGAGGTCGCCCCTGACGCGGTGCTGGACATGCCCGACGTGCCGGGCATGCCGGGCATGCCGCCGCTGTTGGACGAGGCGGTCGTGGAGGAGCCGCAGGCGGCCAGGGTCAAGGCGGTCGCGACCGCGAGGGCGGGTACGGCTGCTCGGCTCAGGCGGGAGTTCATCAGGTGGTCCTTCCAGCTGGGTTGCATGTCTCTGAGGTGAACTGACGACGATGGTGCACGCGCCCGGTCGAATTGATCAGCGTTCCGTGAAGATCTGATGAAGGCATGCCTCGTCATCGCCCGATTTTGCCGGGTCGTGACGGGTCGTTCACGCTCCGGGCCGGTGGAACAGGCTCACGGGGAGTGGTGCTGAGTGCCATCGCTCGTATGTCCGGGGGACGGGGTCGCCGGCGCCGAAGGTGTCGTGGACTCGCCACTGATCGCGGGGCCGACGACGAATGCGGACAGCGAGAAGACGGCGGCAAAGACCGCCACAGCGATGGTGGGCGCGACCCAGCTCCCGAACCTGCGGTGCAGGCGCCGCAGCATCGGCACCGACAGGAGGAGGCCGACCGCGAAGAACAGGGCGTTGCCGCCGGCCCCGGTGACCAGGGCCGTCCCCGCGATCAGGGTGACGTGGTGCAGCAGGTGCGGGACCAGCCCCAACACGGCCCCAAGAACCGCGCCGGCGGTGTCGCGCGCGGCAGCCAGCCTGGTCCTGGTGCCGACCGGCGCGGGAGAGCCGGGGGCGGCTTGCTCAACAGCTGGTTCGGTTGCGGATTGAGTTGGGGGAGTTGGGGAAGCGCTCATGTCCACACCTCACGCACGGTAGGAGATCGTGGTCATCATGCCGGCCTCGGCGTGATAGATGTTGTGGCAGTGGGTGGCCCACTGGCCCGGGTTGTCGGCCTGGAAGTCGACCTCGACCTGTTGCATCGGTCGCACGATCACCGTGTCCTTGCGGGCCCCTCCGGCAGTCAGGGCGAAGGTGTGGCCGTGCACGTGCATGGGGTGGAACATCATGGTCCGGTTCTGGAAGCGCAGCCGGACCCGTTGTCCCTGACGGACCTCCAGCGGCGCCGTGTCGGGAAAGCGCTTGCCGTTGAGGGTCCACTGGTAGCCGGCCATGGACCCGCCCAGAACGAGGTCGTGAGTGGTGTCAACGGCTCGGTCCGGCAGTCGGGCCGGGGCGCCGACGACGAGGTCGGTGCCGAGCAGGACCCGTCCGTTCAGCTCGGCCGGCGTGGATCCCGCCGCCGGTGCGGCGGCGCCGGGGCTGGTGCGGACGACGGCCAGGCCCTGGCCGTTCTTGCCCTCGGCGGAGGCGACCAGGGGGAATGCTCCGTCGGCCAGGGTGACGATGACGTCGAAGCGCTCGCCCATGCCGATGATCAGGGCGTCGGTGACGGCGGGCTGGACCGGGTAGCCGTCGGAGTGGGTGATGGTCATCTGGTGCCCGCCCAGCGCGACGCGGAAGGCGGTGTCGGAGCCGGCGTTGACGAAGCGGACGCGCACCCGTTGGCCGGGCTTGCCGCTGAGGGTGACGGGGTTGGCGGCGATCCGGCCGTTGACCAGGTAGTGCGGGTAGACGATATCGCCCGCCCCACCCAGCAAGGGTGACTGCATCGAGGCCTCCATGCCGCCCATGCCGCCCATGCCGCCCATGCCGCCGCCGCTCTGCGCGCCGCTGGCCTGGAGCTTCTTGAGGACCTCGTCCGGGGTGGTGCCGGTGCCGTCGATCCAGTCGTCGAGGACGACGATCCACTCGTCGTCGTAGCCGCCGGGCTCCTGGGGGTCGTCGATGACGAGGACCCCGTGCAGCCCACGGTCGAGCTGGACTCCGGAGTGAGGGTGGTAGAAGTAGGTGCCGGGGTCGGGCGCGGTGAACTCGTAGGTGAACGCGGCGCCGGCGCCGATCGGTGACTGAGTGATGCCAGGCACGCCGTCCATGTCGTTGCGCAGGGCGATGCCGTGCCAGTGGACGCTCGTCTCTGCGGGGAGGGCGTTCTCGACGCTCACCCGCAGGAGGTCACCGGCGCGGGCCCGCAGCAGCGGCCCGGGCACGCTCTCACCGTAGGCCCAGGTCTGCACGCTTTGGCCGCCGAGGTCGATGGTCGAGACCCGGGGGGTGAGCCGGGCGGTGACCACCCGCTGGTCGGTCGCGCGCCGGGTGGCCTCGGCGGTGCGGACGGCCTCGGACGCCGAGCCGACCGCCGGGCCGACCGCCGAGGTGGACCAGCCGTAGGCCGCCAGACCACCCACGGTCAGCGCGCTGGCGGCGCCCAGGGATCCGATGAGCAGGGTTCGGCGGGTCATGTTCGTCAAGACGTTCTCCTTCTCGAGTCAGTCGCGGTCAGCGTCGGTGCGTGGAGTGCAGGACGGTGCGGCGAGCGCTGTACTCCTCGGCGTTGATCTCACCGCGCGCAAAGCGCTCGTCGAGGACCTTCTCGGCGCTGGGTCCGTGCGTCGTTCCTGACTCCGAACCCGTGGGCCGACCGCCTCGGAAGAGGGCGACCACGCCGAAGACGACCAGGGCCCAGAAGGCCAGCATGAGGACGGTCATGACCACCCATCCACCTGCGCCCATTCCGCCCCATCCCATTCCGTTGTTCCACCACATCGCAGATCAGCTCCTCTTTCGGTTCGAGCGTTGTTTCGGTTTGTGCTTCGAGTGTGCGCGGCCAGCACGGGGGGACCGGTAGTGGTTGTGTGAAGGTTCGCTGAAGAAGCCCCAGGGGGACGTGCGGCGAGTCACCGTCGGCGGTGGGTGCTGCGACGATGACGGGATGGTAGACATCCCCGGTGAGCGCACTGACGCCACGCATGACACCACGACGGCGAAGCCGCCGGCCGCCGAGACGCCAACGGCCAGGCCTGCGTCCGGTGTCCGGGCCCTGGTCGTGGAGGACGAGGTTGCGCTGGCAGAGGTCCTGGGTAGCTATCTCGAGCGAGAGGGATTCGAGGTCCATCTCTGTCACGACGGTGGCGCGGCGGTGAGTCTTGCCCGGGACGTCGACCCCGACGTCGTGGTCCTCGACCTGGGCCTGCCCGGTCTCGACGGGCTCGAGGTGTGCCGCCAGCTCAGAACCTTCTCGGACGCCTACGTCGTCATGCTGACCGCCCGCGACGACGAGGTCGACAAACTCATCGGCCTGTCTGTGGGCGCCGACGACTACATGACCAAGCCGTTCAGTCCCCGCGAGCTGGTGGCCAGGGTGCGGGCCATGCTTCGGCGCCCTCGACCCTTGGGGACCGGTGAGGACGACGGACCGGTGCTGCGGAGCTTCGGCTCGTTGTCGGTCGACCCTCTGGGTCGCGACGTGTGGTTGGCGGGCGAGCCGGTCTTCCTGACGCGGACCGAGTTCGACCTGCTCGCCGCCCTGTCGGAGCGGCCCAAGCTGGCGTTCAGCCGTCGCCAGCTCATCGACCACGTGTGGGGACCGACCTGGGTGGGCGACGAGCACCTCGTCGACGTCCACATCGGCCACCTGCGGCGCAAGCTCAACGACGAGGCCTCCAGCTCGAAGTTCGTCCGCACCGTGCGGGGAGTCGGCTATCGGATGGGGACCGGCCAGTGAAACCGGGCAGGGACGGCGCATCCGGTCAGCGACGACCGTCCCCAGGGTTGGCCACCCGCCTGGTGGCCGCTCAGTCCCTGGTCCTGTTGGCGGGGGCCCTGACGACGTGGCTGGTCGCCTCGGCCGTCGCTCCCGGGATCTTCCATGAGCACCTCCTGC
>NZ_JBKJPP010000097.1:0-2541 GCF_046595215.1 Lapillicoccus sp.
TACCCCGCAACCATGACGCGCCCAGATGGGCTACGCCGGGTCAGCACACCAGACAATCAACGGAAGCGATTCACCATGTCCTTTGACTACAAGGTTGCCGACCTGAGCCTCGCCGAGGCCGGCCGCCACCAACTCCGCCTGGCCGAGCACGAGATGCCCGGCCTGATGTCCCTGCGGGAGGAGTTCGGCGAGTCCAAGCCGCTCACCGGCGCCAGGATCGCCGGCTCCCTGCACATGACTGTGCAGACCGGCGTCCTCATCGAGACCCTCACCGCGCTCGGCGCCGAGGTCCGCTGGGCCTCCTGCAACATCTACTCCACCCAGGACGAGGCCGCCGCGGCGGTCGTCGTCGGCCCTCACGGCACCGTGGAGGACCCGCAGGGCGTCCCCGTATTCGCCTGGAAGGGCGAGACGCTCGAGGAGTACTGGGAGTGCACCGACGCCGCCCTCACGTGGCCGGGCGCCGAAGGTCCCAACATGATCCTCGACGACGGCGGCGACGCGACGATGCTCGTGCACAAGGGTCGCGACTGGGAGAAGGCCGGTCAGGTCCCTTCCACGACCGAGGAGGACTCCGAGGAGTTCAGCGTCTTCAAGGAGCTCGTCCGCACCACGCTCAAGACAGACGCCCAGAAGTGGACGACGATCGGCGCGGGCATCAAGGGTGTCACCGAGGAGACGACCACCGGGGTCCTGCGCCTCTACCAGCTCGCCGACGCCGGCGAGCTGCTCTTCCCGGCCATCAACGTCAACGACTCGGTGACCAAGAGCAAGTTCGACAACACGTATGGCTGCCGGCACTCGCTCATCGACGGGCTCAACCGCGCCACCGACGTCCTCATCGGCGGCAAGGTCGCCGTCGTGGCCGGCTTCGGCGACGTGGGCAAGGGCTGCGCCGAGTCGCTGCGCGGCCAGGGCGCCCGCGTGATCGTCACCGAGATCGACCCGATCTGTGCGCTGCAGGCCGCCATGGAGGGCTTCCAGGTCGCTCGCCTCGAGGACGTCCTCGAGACGGCCGACATCTTCATCACGACGACCGGCTGCTACGACGTCATCACGGCAGAGCACATGTCCGCGATGAAGAACAAGGCCATCGTCGCCAACATCGGCCACTTCGACAACGAGATCGACATGGCCGGCCTCGCCAGGCTCCCCGGGATCACCAAGACGGAGATCAAGCCGCAGGTCCACGAGTGGACCTTCTCCACCGGCTCCTCGATCATCGTCCTGTCCGAGGGCCGGCTGATGAACCTCGGCAACGCCACCGGCCACCCGAGCTTCGTGATGAGCAACTCGTTCTCCAACCAGACGATCGCCCAGATCGAGCTGTGGACCAAGAACACGGACTACACCGAGCACGGCAACGGCGTCTCCGTCCTGCCCAAGCACCTCGACGAGAAGGTCGCGCGCCTGCACCTCGACGCGCTCGGCGTGCGGCTCACCGAGCTCAGCAAGCCGCAGGCCGAGTACCTCGGCGTCGACGTGGCCGGCCCCTACAAGTCGGACCACTACCGCTACTGAGGTCGCTCCGGTGAGCTCTCGCTGAGGGCTCCACCAGCTCGAGGTATGCCGTCCGCTCACCCGAGCGGGCGGCATACCCCTGTCCCGGGGGATGCTCACCCGGCGAACTGGACGGACGGCGGGCGACAGTCCCCCGAACGGTGGATGTCCCATCGTGCACCGCGCGGCTACGTTCGGGCCTGTGTCCACACCCGCCGTGCCGACCCCCCGGCGCCCGTCCGTCGACTGGCCGTTGACGCAGACCATCTCCGCGATGATCCTGTGCCTGGCCATCGCCTACCGCTGGTCGACGCTCAAGTCGACCGACTTCTGGGTCGACATCGACGTCTACCTGCGGGGAGCGAACGCACTCCTCCTTGGTGAGGACCTCTACGCCGTGGGCGTGCACGGCCTCAAGTTCACCTACTCCCCGTTCGCCGCGGTCATCTTCACGCCGCTCACGGTGATGCCCGTCCCGGTGCACCGGGTGCTCTTCACCGCCTTGTCGCTGTCGGCCTACGCCTTCGTCATCTGGGCCGTCGCCCGGCGCCTCTCGCTCCGGCAGGCCACCGCCCTCGTCATCGGCCTGGGGGGTCTGGCGACCGAGCCGTTCCTGCGCACCATCCAGCTGGGCCAGGTCAACCTCATCCTCATGGCCATGGTCGTGCTCGACGTCCTGCTCCTGCGCTCGACGCGACGCGGCTACCTCGTGGGCATCGCCGCCGGGATCAAGATCGTGCCGGGCATCTTCATTCTCTACTTCGCCCTCAAACGCGACTGGAAGTCCGTGCGACACAGTGCGGTCGGGTTCCTCGCGTCTGTCGTTGTCGGCGGCCTGGTCGCCCCGGCGGCGACGCGGGAGTACTGGTCCGGTGGTTTCCTGACGATGGACAAGTTCGGCGAGGGCGCCGTCTCGGGGGTGGACAACCAGTCCCTCTCCGCCGTGCTGATGCGCGGGCTCCACCTGTCCCCGCTCCCCACGGCCCTGACCGTGCTCTCCTGCGTCGTCGGTGTCGCGCTGGGGGTCGCGGTCGCCCGGCG